>NZ_JACRWH010000036.1:0-21978 GCF_014306155.1 Holdemanella hominis
GTGTTAAAATTTATTGAAATGGCAGTTTTATCGCCAAAAAAAGTGCGATATCGGGATGCAATGAGCTCTAAACATAGTAAATAAGCGAATGATTACCACCCATTTGCAAAAGAGGAGCTTTAAATAAAAAGGCTCTAATTTTTCAGCCGTATCTATGCAAGCCAAATAAAATATACTTCCATTTTTTAACTCTTCTGTAGTCTTTACTTCATTAATTCTCACATCCCCTTTTCGAGTATCCAAGAATCTTTTCATTCCATCCGTACAAAGTTTAGGTATATATGAAAATTTTTCTTTATCATCAATAAAAGTGTATACAATAGGATAAATATCCTTCATAAATAAATCATTTAAAACATCATAAATTTCTTTATCAAAGAAATTCGATAGCAACATTTTTCCATCAGCATCTAATAAAAAACTCCCATTATAAACAATCACTGGTATATTTGTATGAATCCCTTCAGCTACTTTACTTGCAGTAAATATAGATCGAGCGGTTGCATAAGAAAAATATTCACCATTTTCTATAAAATGATTTATCACTTTTTCAGTATATTCTGAAGTAGTTTCATCACTTTTTAAAAGTGTTCCATCCAAATCCGATATATATAATGTACTCATTTCATCCCTCCTTTGATACAAAAGTCGCTCCATTACCAGAAGCGACTTTTACATAACTTAATACTTTAAACTAGCTATTTGTAATTGTTGTAGAAATCGTCCTAAATTATTATTTTAAACAATTCCAAAGAAAGCTAATGCAATACTAATTACAATTGTAAAAATTAAAATTGTTGTAGTTTTGATTTTTTTATTTAATAAGGCAACCATAAGTCCAAAAATTGCTAATGGCAACAAGCAAGGCATGATTTGATCAATATAGCCTTGAAGTGGTTGAGCAAAATCTCCACTACCAACCATAAATGGCAATTCTAAGGCAACCATTGAAGCTGTCATACAACCAATTACCATCAAACCAATTGAGGAAGCTACATAAGTAACTGTATCCATGATTCCTGAATCAAGAACCTTTTTAAAGAAACTAGTACCTAATTCATATCCTTTGAATAAGCAAACATATCTTAAAATCATACATGGTACATTGATGATCAATAAGAATAACAATGGCCCTAAAATACTTCCGTTTTGTGAGAATGAAATTGCAATACCAGCTGCAATAATACGCAATGTTCCCCAGAGTAATGAGTCTCCAATACCAGCAATTGGACCCATTAATGAAGCACGAACTGCACTGATTGAACTTTCATCAAAATCACTATTATTTGCATTTTCTTCTTCCATTGCTGCCAAAATTCCATATAGCAATGTTGATAAGTGTGGTGTGATTGCCATAAAATCAACATGTCTTTGTAAAGCACGAGCACGTTTCTCTTTATCGTCTTCATATAATTTACCAACGACTCTAGACATTGTATAAGCTGAACCTAAATTTTGTTGTCGTTCAAAGTTCCATACGGCATCTTGTCTAAATGATCTCCAAAAGATACCCATTAAATCTTTATGAGTTAATTTTTTTTCACTAGAATTCATTATCATCATCCATTCCTTCCTCTACTACACAAGTTTTATTACTGTGTTTAATTGTTAAAATCAGAGCTACAATTACACATGCCATTAAAGCAACGCCAAATACCGGCACTTTTAAATAGGCTGCAAGTAAGAATCCTCCAAAGAAGAATGCCACAACTTCCTTATTAGCAATCATCTTAAACAACATTGCGAATCCAATTGCTGGAATAATGCCTGTTGCTACGTTCAATCCATGATTTACAAATTCTGGAATAGCCTTAATAATAGCCTCAATTTGAGGAACTCCTAAATAGTATGAAATACCTACAATTAATGATAATGAAATAATTTCAAAAGCCCATCCAATTCTTTCTGTATTTTCTACACCTTTAGCATCACCTGCAGCTGCACATTTATCAGCGTGAGCACAAAATACTGGAGAAGTAATAACAACACGTAAACCACTCTTTATCATTAATACTAAAGTTGCTACTGGTACTGCTAAAGCAATTGCTGCACCTGGATCACCACCTGTTTTAATAACAAAACTTGTTCCAATAATAGATCCTGATACCATTTCTGGAGGACAACTTGCTCCAACTGGGAAAGCCCCTAACCAAACCAATTCTAATGTTGCACCTGTCATAATACCAAGTCTTAAATCACCTAAAACTAATCCTACTAACGGACCCATGATGATTGGTCTATTATACATAAAACTTCCTAAACCATCATGTGCAAATCCAATAGCTGCTACCAATGTAATCAACAATGTTTCAGTTAATAAATCCATATTTTTTCTCCTCCTAAACTTTAAATAAGTTTCATTACATCTTGTTTACTATCATCTGGTACCATTCGCACTTCTAATTCGATACCTTTTTCATTTAATTCTTTTAAGATTTCAACTTCTTCTTCATTTACAGAAATTGCTTTTGAAATCTGTTTTTTACCAGTTTCATTTTTAATGCCACCTAAATTAATAGATTTGATCTTGTCATATCCTTCAACCAATCTAGCTGCATCTTTAATACTTTCACAAAGAATCATTAATTTATACTTATCTGTTACGCCTGAATTTAATGCTTTAAGTGAATTGTCAATGCTTTTAATTACCAATTTCACACCATTCGGCTTTGAAACCCTTAACGCTGTCATTCTTAAGTCATCTTTAGCTACCGCATCATTTGCAATTAGAATACAGTTCGAACCAACATTTTGCGTCCAAGTAAATGCAACTTGACCATGCAATAATCTATGATCTACACGACATAATACAATCATCGCTACTCTCCTTTCACAAATTCATCTCTATTATGAATCAGTTTTTTTACATGTTCTGGATCTACAATTCCTGTAGCTTCATATGTATCCTTAAAGTAACTGCCTACAATTCCACCATCAGCTACAGCAAACTGTTTCTTACAATTTTCAGCTGTCATACCAGCTCCTACAATCAACGGGAAATCGCCAATAATATTTCTAAATTCTCGAATCTTATCCATGCTTGTTTCTTGACCAGTTTCATCTTGAGAAACAGCAATAGCATCGCAACGTGTCATAGCAATTTTTAAATCTTCTTCTAAAGTTCTACCTGATAAGTATGGGCAGTGTTTAAAACGTACACCACCAATAATTGCACCTGAATATCTAGAACGATATAATTTAATAAATTCTGCATAACTTATATCTTCTCTTTCGATTACATGTCCTGAGATTGCATCGATTTGTACAAAGTCCGCATCATATTTAATAGCCAACTCAAATGTCATTGTGTTCATATATAAACAGTTAACACCGTAAATATGATCTTTAAAGTTTTCTTGAAGATACTCTAAAACTGGAAGCATGTTGTGATATGTACCAAAATAATTTTCAACAATTACAGCATCTACCCCATTGTTGTAAAAATCATCAATTTCTTTTTTTGCGATTTCAAATACTTCCTCGTCATTATTTCCTTTTAAATGTATCATCCCAATAACCGGTTTTTTTGTATTGAATAAATCTAAAAATTTATTTCCCATTACTTTTTCCTCCATTCTATACATTTAATTCAAACCAATTTTTCTCTCTTTAGAAATCCTCATTTTCTACTTGGTTCAACTCTTTCATCATAGTGATTCCATCACGGGCATTTTCTATTATTTCTTGCAGCTCTTCTTCACTTAAATAGGCATGTCTCAACACAATGTCTAATGCCAGCCCCATATTCATGCCTGAAAAAACAACTACATTGTCTAACACTGCTAATTTTGATAAAGCTGTATGAACACTTCCCCCTTTGATGTCACATAAGACCAATATTTGTTCATTACTCTCATTAGCTTGTTTATAAAGCTCTTGATAGTAGTCTTCAGGATTTTCTCCAGGAAGTAAGCTATATGTTTCTACATCTTTTGCCAAATCGCCAACAATCATTGAAACTGAGTCTTTCATTCCTTTTGACAATCCCCCGTGAGAGGCAAATATTACTCTACTCATTTATCTTTCCCCTTTCTATTTAGGTTGTTCACTTATATACAAGCAAATATTATGCCATAGATGTTAAAATTTCATAATTATTGTTTATTTTATTAAATACTTTTTTAATTTTTTAAAAAAATATCATCTGACTTTTATTACCTAACAAAAAAAAGCAGCTCAAACCTTCAATAGAGTTTCAAGCTACTTTATAATTCTATTTTTCTGAAATGAAATCTACATATATTTCTACCTTGTCGGCACTACCTGTATATCTTAAAAATAATGATGAATCATCTATCATCAGTTTATATTCTTGAAATGCTAATTCTTTAAAACTTCCTACCAAGGCATTCTTAACATTATTCAAATCATATACCCATCCAGGATCTATTAAACGAGTAGGCGCAATCCATTCTAAATTATGATCCAAGTCATCAATCGATTCAAGGGTTGATGACTCAACAAACCCGATATGTTGTTCTGATCCAATAACTACAATGCCATTTTTAGTTCCTTCATCCAAAATACTTTTATTAATAATATCTGTTATATCCGTATACTTATCTTTTACTTCAACTAATAATTTCATTTCCATTTTCCCCGTATACAACTATTTTACTGTTTCGAATCGTATTAAATCCTTCTGGATAAATATTTCCTCTAAATAATGGTTCATCTAATAAATCTGAAATATGATTTGCCAAAAAAGTTGCAGGAATGTAAGAACCTAAGGATTGTAGTACATCATCTTCTACAGATGGCAACATAATTTTACTTAATCCTTCAATATCTTCAATTTCTGAATTTTCATTAATCATTAAATATGCCGGTCTGCCTACCGCAATGGATTGCTTAATTGTTTCAAGCACTCTTGACATATTAGAATTAAGGCTATTTGCAATAAAAAATACTGGGTTTGTAGATACATAATGATTAAAATAATTAATATGTCCATATTCTTCTGAATCATCACTCTTTGAATGGATTCCTGTTACTTCTATCACTTTACTAACCGCAAAATTACAACTTGATTGTTCATCACTATCTCCAACAAAAGTAATTGAATTTGCATATTTATACATTTCAGCTAATTTCATCATTTGCTCATCATAAATAGCAATTTTATCTTTATACAACATCATATAGTCATGAATATTTTTAGACATAGTTTCCATATTCATACTATTTCCATACATCTCACTAAACCTTGCTGCAAGTAAATATAAAGTCACCATTGCTGCAAAATAACTTCTAAGTGCTGGTCTATCATTTGTAAACTTTGGTGTATCCGTGTATAAACTATATTTAGCTAATTCAACTGCTTTTGAATCAATAGAATCTGTGATTACCATACCGGTCATATTTAAAGCATTCACACGCTCTAAAACTTCAATTACTCGACTACCAATTCCTGATTTGCTGATTATAATCACTAATGTTTGTTCATTTAAATCTTTATCTGTAAATTCATTAAAACGCGAAATTTCCATGGCCTTTACGGCATGATAATGAACTGCGTATTTGTTTGCATATTTTTCAAATGCACGTTGACCTGCCAATGCAGCCATATAGGAATCTCCACTGGCAACAATATACACGTGTCTAAAATACATAAAATCTTCTTTATGCACATTTTTCTCTATTGTTTTCTTTGAATTCTCTAACTGAACTGGCAACAAATCAAACAAACTATCTATTTGATCTTTTAAAAAACATCTATTTACATTCATATTTTTTCCTACCTTCATCTTTTTATTTAAATAATGTAACCATTTGAATTTTTCTTGATCTTGGACCATCAAATTCCATAAAATAAATTCGTTTATTCTCTCCAATCAAACATCTTCCTTCATCAATTTTAAACAAAAAATATGTACCAGCTAATGATGTTTTGATATGACCTGCAGCATCTGAAGGAGTTTCGCGATGCTTAAAGTTTGCAATTTCTGGAACCATTCTATCTAGTAAACACTTTGTTAAATCAATGAATCCTTTTGATTCTTCTGCCAGCCATATACCTGATGTAGAATGCGGTACGAACAAATACGCAAAACCTGTGTCTGCCTTATTTTGTTCAATGACATGTTTAATTTCATCTGTAACATCATGCAAACCATGCTGTTGGGTATATACTTTAATCACATCTTTTTCAAAATGATTTGATGCAACTATTTCTAATTCTAACTTCACTTTTTTAGGACCATCAAATTCAATAGCCACAATTGCTTGCGAGGAACCCAACATACATTTTCCATTTTCAATCCATAATGTTAAATGATTTCCAACCATAGAAGATTTAATTCCACCTGAAGAATCAAATGGAGAAATCTTTGTTTCGTATTGTACTAACGTAGGACAATTTTTATCCATAACATCTACAATATCATCATAAGTTCTATTATCAAATGTATTTGTCAGTGTAAGTATTGCGGTTGGAGAATTAACTTTTACCCACATTAAACCATTTTTAGTTTTTTCCTTCTGCAACAACTTTTCTACTTCTTCTGTTAATTTTAAACCCCTTTTAGATTCAAGAAAAATTTCTGTTTCTACAAACATATAAGCGTCTCCTATACTTAAAGCACGATTTCAATTTTACTACTCTTCGTAGTCGCATTCTTCAAATGTTTTTCCGTACAAAAGTCTTTAGTATTTTTCTTTTCCTGTAAATAAGCTACTACCATACTCAACGGAATATACTCATAGAAATTATGAATCCAACTATATTTTTCACATTCTGGTAAAGCAATAATTGTTACTTTTTCACTAAAATCTTCTTTATTAACATCTCCAACAATAATAACTTTGCGATTCATCATGACAGCTTGCATAGCTGTATCCACTTCCCTAGAATAACTTGTACTATATTTATTTGCGAAAATAAAAGTTGGAATAGCTCGATTGCTCTTTAAGTAAGCATTAATATGACACCAGTTCTCTGAATCATCAATACTAATTAAAGATCCTAAACATTCAACAAATTTTGCAGATGCAAAATAAGCTGAAGCATAACTTGTATCATCTCCAATAAAGTCAATAATTTCATCATCTTCTATTTCATCAGCAATTTTCTTTGTAATATCTTTAAATTCATCATATTTTTCTACATATTCATCAAAAAGTTGTATAACTGCATTCTTCAATTCTTCTTCTTGATAAGAAGAAATAGTGCCCCTCACTCGTCCAAAATGCAAAATAAATGAGAATAAGTTGTATAACATTGTTAAATAACTTCTCAATCCAACTGTTGCATATGGAACTTTTTCTAATTCCATTAACAACACTTTATCAGATAATTTTGCACTTCTTGAATTTGGATTATTTGTGATTGCCATAGTTAGCAACTTCATTTCTTTCGCCTTTGTAACTGTTTCAACAATCCTTGATGATTCTCCACCATTACTAATTGTAATCATCAAAGTACTGTTTGGCTCACCCTTATCAAAATTATTATTCTTTGCAAAACGCGTAAAGTGCATTGGTGTAATTACATCCACTCCATATGTATCACTATATTTTTTAAACAATTTTACCAATCCTAACGCAGCTGCATATGAGTCTCCTAATCCAGCAATATAAATTCTTCTAATATTTGATATCTCAGTAAACGACATAACTTGCTGCGCATTAGAAAACGCTGTATTAAATTGTGCATGCGCTAATTCTTTTAAACTATCCACTTGTTGCATTAAGGCATTTGTCATTTTTTTCTCCTCTTCTTTCATAAACAATTTTAAATTCATAAAGTTTACTTTACCTTTTCATGTTAAATAGGTATATTGTCCTCCTCTCCTTAACCTATCCTTTTTCATTTATACCCTAGCAAATTTTGTGCCATAAAATCATTTAATAAAAAAGATGGATTGTTTAAAATCCACCTAGTTGTTCTTCACATAATTAAAAATATAAATTATTTCTTCTGTAGGAATTTCAACCCCATAAAAATCTTCGACTGGTGTAAATGCCTTTTGAACATATTCTACAAAATCTTTATGTTCCCTTAAAAAATTCTCGCTTGGTTTATATTCACCCATCCGAGAAACAACAAGTCTTTCAATTAAGCAACAAATATGAACATATAATCCAAAACAAGTACGATTACTAAATCGAATCTGCAAATACTTTTGTAAAACATCAAGTGCATTGGCAACTTGCTCCAATAATTTTATTGGATTCAATATAATAAGAGTATTCATAAGATTCGACAAAGAAAAATTATGTAATATATTCTTATCAAATTGATTTAACTGATCTTCATCCATATAGTCTTTAAAGTATTGATTAAAGTCACTAAATGTATCCTCAATAATCAAATCTTCAATACCTACAAATGGAATATCTTCAATATTTGGATCCAAAGTTCCAAGCACACAAAGAACATCATATTCTTCAAACACTGCATTTTTCTTTCCCAACTCAATCAGTTCAGAATAATTTAATGTCTTCACATCCAAATTGATTCCATCTGGAAATGATTGTTCTAACATCAATTTTAATTTTTGTGCCGTTCCCAAGCCACTAGCACAAGAGCATAAAATAACAGGTTGCTTTAATTTATTCTTTTCAAGATGATACGTAAGGCCAACATGAAAAGCATCAATTGTATTTTTAAATAGATCTTCCATCTCCACATGGTTACGAATTCCATTTCCAATCTCTAAGGCAATGGGTGTACTCACATTATTAATTATACCAATATTTGCATTTTCAATATGCAACCCCTTATAGATATCCTCAAGGCTTCCCATATCTACTAATAAATATAATTCTTTTACCTTACCAATGTGATCTAAATATAGATTCAACTTTTCAATCATCGCATTAGTATCTACATATAAAGGCATATCTAACGCATCAAAAATATATTGTCCTAAAAAGCGATTGGCCGCATCCGCAATACTTGATGCCGTAGAAAATCCATGTGCTAGAATAACCGCAGCTTTTTGCGTTAATCTTGAATCCTTTTTATCATTATAAACATAGAAAATAAAAACACATACAATTATCGAATACATATCCATTTCTAAATAGGATTTTAAATATTCACAAATCTCTAAAGATACCTTGGTTGCCCTAAAGAATTCTTCCTGCAACAACTGATACAAATCATCACACTCTTCTTCATGTTTTAAAAACCAGCTTCTTAAATCATGATATTCATGATGGATTTCATCTAAAAAAGATGCAATGGCCAATGTTTCATTATTCGTAATTTTTAACCCATATCTTGACTCGATCAAATCAAAAATATGTTGAATACCACGATTATAATAATCAATCTGACTCGATTCCTTCTTTCTAAAAATCAAATTATCAAAATACTTTTGGACATAATTCTTTTCGGCTTTCATAAAATTAGACAACGTCATATGTTCATCTCTGTATTTTCTAAAAGATTCTAACAGATTTTCATTCAACTGGATAATTTCCTTAGTTCCATTGTAGTAACTTTGCAAGTCATCTATAAAAATATATTCATCGTCATCCAAAACCGCTTTTTTACTTTTATAAACTTGTTGCAACAGTTCTTGTGGCAAATGATTTAAATGAATCACAAGTTCATCATCCATTTTATCAAATAAGGAATTGATGCAACAAGACTGCACACTACTCTTTAATTGACCAATATTACCTGGCATCTTACTTTGTAACAAAACATTGTATACTTTATTACTCATTTTAATCTGACAATTTAGCCTTTTTTCTTCCTGATGGAAAAGATAATAAAGTAACTCAATACGTTCCTGGGTACCTCTTTCTTCAAGATTCGGAATCATAATCGTCATTGGAATACGACGAATCAATGTTTTCAATAATACCTTTCCAGGATCCTCCGTTGTCGCAAAAACAATACGAACATTAGATTTATACCACTTTTCATTATCACCCACACGATGATAAATACCTTGATCCATAAATAAGAATAATTTTTCTTGACATTCTGCCTTTAATTCATGCACTTCATCCAGAAATAAAACGCCATTGTTTGCTAACGCAATCAAACCTTCATTGTCTTTTTCAGCACCTGTAAAAGCACCTTTAACATGACCAAATAAGTTAGCCGTTAATAATTCCGGATTATTCGCATATTCACTACAGTTTACCTGTACAAATTGCCCATTTTTTGAAATGACGCCCTGATTTCTTGCCCACTCATACGTCAACTTTGCAATTAAAGACTTACCCGTTCCCGTTGATCCATAAAGTAACATGGGCAACCCATTAGGAGGATATGAAATGGTAGCTTTACATTGTTTAACCGTTTGAGCCAAAGAATGATTCATACCTACTAGTTTTTCAAAATCCTTCTTTTCCTTATTTGACAATAAATCATCTAAACTTGCATATACACTATCTTTAAAAGGAATTCCCTTTTCTTTCAAATATTCAACCGAAATGAAACAAAACGGTTTCGATTCAATACGTACCAATTTATTTTCTTTTACTAATTTATTTAATACAACAGACACCTGCGAACGACTTATCTTTAGATTTTCACTCATATTCGCAACCGTTGTCTGATTAAATTCATTATTATTACAGCACTCTAAAATATATGCCAATATTTGTTCTATCATATTTGTCCCATCAAGAAGTAACCACCATTAAAATACTTCCTGTCTCCTTCCATTGTAATTATCTACTCACCTATTATTGAATTAATATATATGATTCATTTGTTTGATTCTTAATTTGTTAAATTATTATAACACATTATGTGTTAACATATACATATGAAACAAGATTTGATTTATACACACACCTACAAACAAACACTCCATATGACAACGGGTTTAAAGTCGCATCTAGAAATATTAAGTAAAGATAGACAGACTTTATCGGATCTTTTATATAATGTCAGTCAAAATAATCCTTTTTTAGAATACACTCCAAGTCAAGATATTCAACAATATCTTGAAGCAGGCATTTCCAATAAGCCAAGTATAAAGGATGAACTTTATTTACAGCTGCATACAAGCACTAAAAAATACAATGAACCCATTGCCCATTATATTATTGAATCCTTAGATAATCATGGCTTCTTTGATCAAGACATCCAAACTGTCCTATCGGACTTAAAATGTACTAAAACACAATTTGAAGAAACACTCTCTTTCATTCAAACCTTTGAACCCATTGGTGTGGCTGCTAAAAATAGTATTGATTCTTTAATGATTCAATTAAAAGAAAAAGGCTATACAATCGCATACACTATTTTAAAGAATTATTCAAAAGAACTTGAAGAAAAAGATTTCTATACAATTTCTGAATCTTTAGATATACCTTATGAATCTGTATTTGATGAATTAGCTCACATGCAAGAGTGCAATCCATTTCCTTGCAGTGAATATGACACAGAAAGTACGACAAATTTAGCTTTACCTGAATTCACAATTGAAATTGATGAAGATCAATTAAAAATCATCCCCAAAGAAATGGGAAATCTATCGCTTCATTGCGAAGAAGTAAAATTGTCAAAAGAAGCTAAAAAATATTTAAATGAAGCTAAGTTTTATATAGATAGTATCAATCGTCGAAACAAAACCATTCTTCTGCTCGCAAATATATTGATCACACATCAAAAGAATTATTTTCTATTTCAAGATGATTTAAAAGAATGCACACTTAAAGAAATTGCTCAAGAATCAGGCTACTCGATTTCAACCGTTTCTAGGACTTTGAGTGATAAATATTATGAATTTAATGATCATATGTATCCTGTAAAAGATTTATTTATTTCAAAAACACACAAAGGAAGCAGTAAAGACTCTATTCAAAAGGCCATTCAATTATTAATTGAAGTGGAAAATCCAGAAAATCCTCTACAAGATGAAGAAATTGTAGAAGAACTTGAAAATATGGAACTCTACGCATCCAGAAGAACCATATCAAAATATAGAAAGGAATTAAATATTCCCAATTCGAAACAAAGAAAAAAGGCGAGACTCTACTAAATCTCGCCCCTTACCTTGTTTTCTCCAAACTTTTTAAGTAGTCTTCAACATTTAAGTACTGAATAGAATCCATTTCTGTATTTTCTCCACGATAAATCACATACCTTCCGGTAATATTGCCATATCGATGTGTAGTCATTGCACACTTTTCTTCATTAGTTATATGACGATATTGTTCACATGCTCGTTCCTTACTGTATTTTATTTCATATATTTCACATGATAATGTTTTTGGATCTTGCACAACCATATCAAACTCACCAATTGGAAATTGCAATTTAAAAACATGTTTATCTTTTTTTGCGAGTTTTGTTTCCAAAAGAACTATATCCTCCATCATTCTGCCACGAATTTCACTAAGTAAACGTTCTAAAATATGTGTCCTTTTTTGGATATCTAATTCTTGGAATTTTTCGTCTAAAAGAAGATTCTCAACAATAGCTTCAGCTTGTGCATATCTTAAACCAGGTTGTGTAACAACAACAATTTTACTCTTCTGTTTTACTTCTGGTAAATATTCTAAATCTATTTCTTTTATTAAGTCCAATATCGCCAGATACTCTTTTATTTGAGTCATATGCACATCACTAATATCAATACTTTGTTCTTCCTTATTTAAAATATCAAGCATGTTTTTTATTCCCAGAGTCACCTTATCTAGTTCCATATGTTTTCGAATATTTATTGGATCCACTCTATCTCTCAACAAATTATTGGCAGTAACCCCTAGATCATGAGATTTAAATGTACTTTCTACAACACTTTTAGTAAATCTATGATTCATATCTTCTACTACTCGATTAATCACATTCGTAAGCTCTCCCTTTTCATATAAATCTAAAAGTTGACGAAAATGACCACCATATTGATACATCTTTAAGGAATGTTGGATATTCTTCGCAATTGACGTATTAATATACTCTTCTGTATCCTTAATATTTGAAAATGGTGTGCTTGCATTATAATTAATTCCACCAAGACTCATTGTCCCTCCATACCGTATATACTCATCAATCCCATATATACCAAGTACATTTTCAAATTCTCTATAGGGTATAAATGTTGTATGAAGCATTATGCATCGATCGTATAATTGTTCTTCTTTAGAAAACGCAAAGCCAAGTGAATCTGTGCCAGAAAGAACAATTTTCATTCCACTACTGGCATATATATCAGAAAATAAAGAAGCCCCTTCAATGAAATCTTCCATCAATGTCACTTCATCCAAAAATACATATTTATATCCATTTTTTTCTAATAGTCTAAGATCTTCATCAATATCGGATAAAGAATCTTTTGATGTAATTTGAATAAATGCAGCTTTATTAAAATCAGATTCAGACAATTCTAAAATAATTTGACGAATCAATGTGGTTTTCCCTGTTCGTCTTAATCCATACAATATAAATACTTTATCAGCTATGTCTTTGAAGATATAATCTCTAAGCATTTGAATACATTCTCTTTTTTTATAGTTTCGTGTAATTGAAATTAAAGATTTTAATCTATCCCCAACAAGCACCTTTGTTTTAAAATCAAGATTTTTTTCTTTAGGCATACATTGTTTTAATTTTTTTAATTCCTTTTCTAATTTTTTCCTTTTCTCAATATTCGATATAAGTTCATCAACTTCATCTGCTTTTACATATTTTTCTATTCGCTTCCCATTCTGAGTGATTCTATGATAATAATAAATATTACCATGTACATTCTTTTTAGAAACACCACCTGCCGGTAAAACGGCAATCTCACGCTCTATTTCTGCGATATGCTCGATTATTTTCTCATTATCCATAATTCTTCACCCACAATCTTTTATACCCATTATACCCATTATTCATTTTCACTTCAAGGGTATAAAAAAGAGACGACTAATAAATATCGCCTCTAACTAATTTCTTTGAATATATGTGATAATACCACATCAATAGCGCTGCATTTACAATCCATGTCAGTGGCCATCCCAAGAATACAGTAATTAATTCCAAACTGAATTGTGTTGCCACAAATAAATAGACTTGTCTTAAAATAACGAAACATAAAATCATCGAATACATTGGTACTTTAGATAATCCAACACCTCTTAAAGCACCTGCCGTAATATGGGATAAAGGAAGGAAGATATAGCCTGGCGCAAAGACAGAAATCATAGTCACACCAGATACAATCACATCTTTATCTTGTGAGAACAATCCGACTAAAAACTCTCCATTTGTATAAATCAAGAAAGCTCCTAATGCGATAATAACTTCACACATCAATAATGTTGTATACAAGCCTTTTCTTACACGCTTATAGTTTTGAGCTCCATAGTTCTGTCCCACAAATGTTGTGATGGCCATCGAGAAGCTTTGAATTGGTAGCTGCAAGAAACCATCTAGTTTTGTAGTTGTACTATATCCTGCAACAGCAGCCGATCCAAATTTAGAAATATACGATTGAACAATCACATTGGAAAAAGAAACTATACTATTTTGTAGAGCTGCCGGTATTCCTATAGAAATAATCCTTGATAGAATTGGCTTTGAAAAACGAATCTTAGAAATATATACCTTATAATCTTTATCTGTATGCATTAACTCGCACATAACTAGAATGGCTGAAACGAGCTGTGCTAAAGTTGTCGCAATACCAACGCCGGCAACACCTAAATGAAAGTAGATCACAAACACAAAGTCTAGAACAATATTCACTAAACTGGATACAACTAAGTAAATCAATGGATTTTTACTATCCCCTAAAGCTCTTAAAATACCGGCTCCCATATTATAAATAAGAGAAAAGGATACACCCGCAAAATAAATCTGTAGATAAATCACAGCCAAAGGTAAAACTTCTTTAGGCGAACCAATCATGACTAAAATGGGTTTAGATAGAGCAATACCTAATATTGTGAATAAGACACATAAAACTAAAGTTAAAGCTAAAGATGTATGAATCGAATCCTGCATCTTTTTTGTTTCTTTAGCTCCAAAATATTGTGCAATCACAACACCAGCACCTGTTGATAATCCCATAAAGAATCCAACCAACATATTAATGATCGAAGTGGATTGTCCTACAGCTGCTAAGGCATGTGAACTGACAAAGTTTCCTACCACATACGAATCGACTGTATTGTATAATTGTTGAAATAAATTCCCAACCAGTAATGGTAAAGAGAAAATCAAAATCGACTTCCATATACTTCCCTTTAATAAATCTGTACTTTCCAACGCCTTCACCCTTCCCAAAAGAAAATGCAGAATTCCAATTGGTCTTCTACATTATGTAAAATAATTTTAACTCTTTTCTGAAAAAAATGAAAGCTTATCCTAAAACCACATCCAATATCATCATGATACAAAATCCAAACAAGAAAGAAAGTGTTGGAAGATTCGAGTGTTTTCCTTGTGCCATTTCAGGAACAAGCTCTTCAACCACAACAAACAACATAGCGCCTGCCGCAAAACTTAAACAAAGTGGCAAGCATTGTAGGATCCAATTTGAAAACAAAATTGTAACATAGCCAAATACAGGTTCAACAATCCCCGATAAGGCACCTACCAAAAATGCCTTATGTTTCGAATAGCCATTACTCTTTAATGGCAAAGAAAGAATAGCACCTTCGGGAAAGTTTTGAATCGCAATCCCTATAGATAAAGCTAAACTCGAAAAGAGATTTCCTGTTTGAATCGCATGTGCTAGTACAATACCTACGGCCATACCTTCTGGAATATTATGCAAAGTAACCGCAAAAACTAGTTTTGTCGTTTTCTTTAGATGCGACTCTTTTCCCTCTTCATCATTTGTTCCAGGATGCATGTGAGGTACAATACAATCTAAGAAAAGCAGTAATAAAGCTCCTAAGAATATGCCAAGCACAATGGCCAAAATATTCTTTTCTTGTTCCATCGCTGGAATCAATAAAGACCAAATACTTGCAGCCACCATAACACCTGAGGCAATACCGGAAAAGCATCTAGACAAAAGTTCATTCTTTTTATTTTTGACAAAGAACACAACAGCTGAACCCAAAGTCGTTCCAAAAAAAGGAATTAGTAATCCTAACCACATAATCATCACCGTAGTTAGCATAAACTAATCCCTTTATATTCGTCAATTCAAATGCAAATTGTATGTAAATCCATGATGTTCAATATAATCCTCTAAGATCCATCCCTTATCATGAATTTCTTTAGCTGCTTCTTTCCCTACATATCTAAAGTGCCATGGCTCATTGGTAGCTCCTGTACGGGCTCCCGTATTTTCTGGGAAACGCAAAATAAATCCATATTTATAGGCATTTTCTTCAACCCAATTATAGTCTGATGTTTCGCCAAATGTCCCATACGTTCCATCCATTACACTTTGACTTGTTAGATCCACACTCAATCCGCATTGGTGTTCACTTGATCCTGGAATCGAAACTAAACTTGCCGCATAAGCCGCATCATACATCGCAAAATATTCATTATATACTGCTAATTGTGTGTCATAAGAACGATACGAACTCTTGATCGCAATACTATAACCTTGTTTCAAGCCATCCTTATACATATTTTCAAGGGCAGTTGCCGCTTCATCTCTTAATTGCCCCACTTCACTTTCATAAGGAATATTTACATCTCTTAAATCACTTGGTACATAATCACTTGGAACACTAAAACCATTTTTAATTAAAACCAACATATTTGAGGGATCCTCAATGGTATATGTACGATCATCACGCTTACTTGAATCAATGCCTGGATAAGAAACGGTTAATACAGCTTTTAAAGGCTTTAATCCAGAATCCACATATTCCTTGATATCTTTGATTTGTGTCCCTTTAATCGCCAAATATTTCTTTGCCTTTTTATAAGGTACACTTGCTGAAATCAATGTATCCAAATTTGAAATGGTATATACATCTGAATTCTTAAACAAAATATCTTTTGTATACCCTAAATAATTCAAATCTTCCATTCTTTCATAGTAAGCGTCAATATAATACACCACTTTTTTTACGCTCTTTTTAGAAGCCCTGTAATACTCATCATACAACAAGTAATGTGCATCATTCTTTACTTTATCCCACTTTGAAATATTAATGATTTGATCATACTGCAAGATATCTTTAATATCTTCCTTCTCTAATTCTAATACAACCTTTTTATCTTCTTTGTGATACCCTTTAATACTCAAACGAATACTTGTAAAATTCGCAATCATTAATGCGATACAAACGACTGGAATCAACGCGACAATTGCGATTCGTTTCGTATTTACTTTTCTCTTTTTCTTTGCCATAAACTCACCCAAATCATTATATAGAATAAGGTTATGAAAGACAAACGAGTTTTATTTACAAATTATTTTCATATTATATGTAATTTTTTACATTACATGATACAATATATTCTAGAGGTGATTATATGTTATTCAAGAACGCAACCATTTATACAATGGAACAAGACCCTTTTGTAGGTGATTTTAAAATCGATAAGGGTGTATTTACAGAAATAGGAAAAGATTTAACAGCTAATGAAGGAGAAGATGTACAAGATCTAAATGGTTTATATGTATTTCCTGGTTTAGTTGAAAGCCATTGCCATTTAGGTATGGAAGAAACAGCCATTCGTTTTGAAGGGAATGATGTCAATGAAATCACAGATCCAATCACACCGAATATGCGTGGAATTGATGGATGTAATCCAATGGATGAAACAGTAGAACTCGCATTAAAAGGTGGTGTAACTACAGTAGCTGCAGGTCCTGGTAGTGCCAACGTTCTTGGTGGAACTTTCTTTGCGTATAAGACGAAAGGAAATTGTATCGATGAAATGAGCATTCAAAATCCTTTGGCTATGAAGGCAGCCTTTGGTGAAAACCCTAAGCGTTGTTATCAAGGAAAGAAAATTGATACGCGTATGCAGATCAGTGCATTACTTAGAGAAACTCTAGCTAAAACTAAAGAATATATGTTAAAGAAAGAATCTGGTAAAGATGTAGATTATGATCAAAAGTTAGAAGCCATGATTCCAGTTATCAAAAAAGAATTGCCATTGAAGTGCCATGCACATAGAGCTGATGATATTTTAACTGTTATTCGTATTGCGAAAGAATATGACATTGAAGTAACTTTAGATCATGCGACGGATGCAAGATGCATTGTCGAACAAATCAAAGAAAGCGGATATCCATGTATTTGCGGTCCTAGTTTTGGTCATAAGACTAAATTTGAATTAAAATCCAAATCCTTTAAAACGCCTGGCGTATTAAACAAAGCTGGAATCTTAGTTTCCATCACTACTGATTCTCCAGTTATTCCAGAACAATATTTATCTTTATGTGCCGCTCTTGCCGCAAAAGAAGGTATGGATGAATATGAAGCTATCAAAGCAATCACGATCAATCCAGCTAAGATTTTAAAACTCGATAATCGCGTAGGTTCTATTAAAGCCGGTAAAGATGCTGACTTTATTATTTGTACTAAGAATATTCTTGATACACAAAATGAAATTCAATCCGTTTATATCGATGGAAAGAAGGCTGTGTAATGTTATTTAAGAACGCGACTATTTATACTATGGAAGAAGAACCTTTTATTGGTGATTTTCGGGTTGATAAAGGTGTATTTACTGAAATTGGAAAAGATTTAAGTCCCAAAGATGAAGAAGTACAAGACCTAAATGGATTATATGTCTTCCCTGGCCTTATTGATGCCCACAGCCATTTAGGCATGGTATGTTCTTCCATTGGCTTTGAAGGTGAGGATGGAAATGAAGTCACAGATCCAGTCACACCCAACATTCGCGGTATTGATGGCTGTAATCCAATGGATGAAACAATTAAAGAATCATTAAAAAGCGGAGTGACTACAGTCGCTGCAGGACCAGGTAGTGCTAATGTGATTGGTGGAACTTTCTTTGCGTATAAAACTGCAGGTAACTGCATTGATGAAATGACAATTCAAAATCCTTTAGCTATGAAGGCCGCATTTGGTGAAAACCCTAAGCGTTGCTACAAAGGAAATAAAATTGATACGCGTATGCAGATTAGTGCATTGCTTAGAGAAACTCTAGCTAAGACTAAAGAATACTTAGCTAAAAAAGAAGCTGGAAAAGATGTAGCTTATGATCAAAAACTAGAAGCCATGATTCCGGTTATTAAAAAGGAAATGCCATTAAAGTGCCATTGTCATAGAGCCGATGATATTTTAACCGTGATTCGTATTGCGAAAGAATATGACATTGAAGTGACATTAGATCATGTAACAGATGGAAGAAGCATTATTCCACAAATTAAAGAAAGTGGTTTTCCATGTATTCTAGGTCCTTGTTTGGGGCATAAATCAAAATATGAAGTTAAAAATATGTCTTTTGAAACAGCCAATGAATTCTATAAAGCCGGTATTCTATTTTCTATTATCACAGACTCTCCTGTAGTACCCGAACAATACTTATCATTAAGTGCAGCTTTAGCCGCAAAAGCAGGTCTTCCAGAATATGAAGCTATTAAGGCCATCACAATCAATCCAGCTAAGATTTTAAAACTGGATGATCGTATTGGTTCTATTAAAACTGGTAAGGATGCAGACTTTGTGATTTGTACAAAGAATATTTTAGATACACAAAATGAAATTAAAAATGTATATATTAATGGAAAGAAGGAAGCATAATGTTATTTAAGAACGCAACAATTTATACAATGGAACAAGATCCATTTGTAGGTGATTTTAAAATTGATAAAGGTGTATTTACACAAATTGGAAGAAATTTAACAGCAAGTGAAGGTGAAGATGTACAAGATCTAAATGGTCTATATGTATTCCCTGGTTTAGTTGAAAGTCATTGCCATCTTGGTATGGAAGAAACAGCCATTCGTTTTGAAGGCGATGATGTCAATGAGATCACAGATCCAATCACACCGAATATGCGTGGAATTGATGGATGTAATCCAATGGATGAAACAATCGAATCCGCATTAAAAGGTGGAGTTACAACGGTAGCTGCAGGACCTGGTAGTGCCAATGTGATTGGTGGAACTTTCTTTGCGTATAAGACGAAAGGAAATTGTATTGATGAAATGAGCATTCAAAATCCTTTGGCTATGAAGGCAGCCTTTGGTGAAAATCCTAAGCGTTGTTATCAAGGAAAGAAAATTGATACGCGTATGCAGATTAGTGCTCTTTTAAGAGAAACATTAGAAAAGACAAAGGAATACATGAAGAAAAAAGAATTAGGTAAAGATATAGCTTATGATCAAAAGTTAGAGGCTATGATTCCTGTTGTCAAAAGAGAAATTCCATTAAAGTGCCATGCACATAGAGCCGATGATATTTTAACAGTGATTCGCATTGCGAAAGAATATGATATTAAAGTGACATTAGATCATGTTACAGATGCTCGTTGTATCATTCCTCAAATCAAAGAAAGTGGATTCCCTTGTATTTGTGGACCTGCTTTGACTCACAAATCAAAATTTGAGCTTGCGAATATGTCATTTGAAACACCAAACGAACTATATAAAGCTGGTATTTTATTCTCAATCATTACAGACTCTCCTGTAGTGCCTCAACAATATCTTTCTTTAAGTGCTGCTCTAGCTGCTAAAGCAGGTCTTCCTGAATATGAAGCTATTAAAGCCATCACAATCAATCCAGCTAAAATCTTAGGCTTAGACAATCGTGTAGGTTCTATCAAGGAAGGTAAAGACGCTGACTTTGTGATTTGTACAAAGAACATCCTAGATACGACAAATGAAATCAAAGATGTTTATGTCGACGGAAAGAAGGCCGCTTAATGCTTTTTAAAAATGCCACTATTTATACCATGGAAGAAGATCCTTTTATTGGGGATTTTCGAGTCAATAAAGGTGTATTTACAGAGATTGGAAAGAATTTAGAACCCAAAGATGAAGATGTTCAAGATCTTACAGGATTCAATGTATATCCAGGCATGGTAGAAGCCCATTGTCATTTGGGCATGGAAGAAACAGCTATTGGCTTTGAAGGCAATGATTTAAATGAAATCACAGATCCAATCACTCCAAACATGCGTGGTATTGATGGTTGTAATCCAATGGATGAAACCGTACAAACTGCATTAGAAGCAGGAGTCACAACGGTAGCTGCAGGACCTGGTAGTGCCAATGTGATTGGTGGAACATTCTTTGCGTATAAGACAAAAGGAAATTGTATTGATGAAATGACAATTCAAAATCCAATTGCGATGAAGGCGGCTTTTGGTGAAAACCCAAAGAATTGCTACAAAGGAAAGAAAATTGATACGCGAATGCAGATTAGTGCATTATTAAGAGAAACATTAGAAAAGACAAAGGAATACATGAAGAAAAAAGAATCTGGTAAAGATGTAGACTATGATCAAAAACTAGAAGCCATGATTCCAGTCATCAAAAAAGAGATTCCATTAAAGTGTCATGCCCATAGAGCCGATGATATGTTAACGGCAATTCGTATCGCAAAAGAATACGATATTGAAATCACCTTAGATCATGCGACGGATTCACAAGCGATTCTAGACCAAATCAAAGAGAGTGGTTTTCCATGTATTTGTGGACCAAGCCTTTGTCATAAAGATAAGTTTGAATGTGCCAACGATTCGTTTGAAACCCCAAATAAGATGTATGAAAAAGGAATCTTATTTGCGATCACAACCGATTCCCCATTCAATCCCCAACAATATCTGCCATTAAATGCCGCACTTGCACATAAGGCAGGACTACCAGAACTAGAAGCCATCAAGGCCATCACAATCAATCCCGCTAAAATCTTACATTTAGAGAATCGAGTTGGTTCTATCAAAGAAGGCAAAGATGCTGACTTTATAATTTGTACAAAAAGTTTGATTGATTTGAATAATACAATTAAAAATGTATATATTAATGGAACAAAAGCTGTCTAAGACAGCTTTTTATATGCTAAGACACATTTAATAAAACAGGATATAGACATCATTAATGTCAAATAGACTTGTACAATTTACCTGTAAGTGAGGTAATGAAACATGTGTACAGAATTTAATTTAAAAATAGATGAATC
>NZ_JACRWH010000037.1:0-21100 GCF_014306155.1 Holdemanella hominis
AGAACTGCAAGAAGTCCGATGAGGTCATATTGTAGCTATGAAGTGTATGAAAGTACATGGAGCGAAGGACCGAAACACAGTTACGTTTCTTGAAGGGAAACATGTTGAAAACACTGGAGCTAACTATATAAAATTCAAGTATTTAATCTGAAAATAAAATTTATAAAAACAAGAGGTTAGAAGTACAAAAGGGTGCAAAACCCCTTTCCTCAAATATAAAGATTATTGTGTTGCTATAATATTGGCATTTTGCTGAATCATTAGTGTTAATTCTTCAACTGTAAGTCCAATATTTAGTAGTTGTTTAATATCTGATTTACGTATTTAATTCTTTGTTCAACTGGCGTTTCAACTTCTGCTAAATCTGCAGGTCAAAGAAGAAGTTTTAAATTGGAAAGGTTCTATGAAATATGGAATGACCGAATCATTCATCCTTATATTCATGTTGATATTTGGAGCGGTGACAAAGTCATATATAACAAGAATGTTTAAAAGTAACAGTGGGGAGCCGTATGCGGGAAAACTGCACGTACGGTTCTTAGAGGAGTTTATCTCCAACTGTTTAAAATGAGTAAAGTAAAAGAAGGAGGTAAATTTACTTATGCAACAAATAGACAATGAAAAATTTGGTAAGTTTATTACTGAATTAAGAAAAGAAAAGAATTTAACACAAAAGGAATTAGCAGATCAATTATTTGTATCTGATAAAACTGTGAGTAAGTGGGAAAGAGGTGCAAGTTTCCCAAATGTAGTATTATTGATTCCAATTGCTGAATGTTTAGGAGTTAGTGTGACAGAATTATTGATGGGAGAATATCTAGATAGACATGATATGATTCAACATGATGATGTAGACAATATGGTTTCGTATTCATTAGAATCGTCTGTTAAAGCAATGGTTTCCTATAATAAAAGAAAATGGAAAATAATTTGGGGGATATCTTGTTTTATTGTCATTTTAGAATGTTTATATTTATTGGTATCTACATACTCGTTAGAACAAATAAGAGGAATTGCTTGTGTTTCAGGAGTAATGATGATTTTTGCACTATGGGCGTGTGTTTATGCCAGAGAATTACCATCTTTTTATGACGAAAATAGAATCAATTATGTATCACAAGGTATATTTAGAATTCATATGCCAGGCTTAACTTTTAATAATTCAAACTGGCCAGAAATAATAAAGTTATTACGCTTTGTTTCTTTATGTATGGCGGTAGGTACTCCTTTGTTTTATCATATCTCTATATTAATGGGCGGCTATCAATTGTTTGATAATATCAAATTGTATGCTTTATGGATTGTTATCCTTATATCAATAGGTGCAGTATATTACATAGGAAAAAAGTACGAGTAAGAGTTGTTTAACTTTTTTTGTAAAATAAGTGTATGTTATTGTAAGAAATTAACTATTTTGATAAAATGGAGTAAAGGTTAATGGTAATATTTAATTAAGGGAGAGATTGTTATGCACGTGAAATATTATTTAGAATGCAATTCAATTGTACTGCAAAAACCATATTACCTTTTAACATGTTCAAATTTAAGATGATTTTTAACGCATAATAACGGATAAAATTAATTTGGTTATTATGCGTTTTTTTTATTTGAATAGGAGTGATTTATATTGTAAAGAAAATATTGGCATACGCTATGACTATATCTTTATTACTTTGTGGTTGTAGCTATCAAGAATCTTATAGAGGAGGGGTTGAAATGGATAAATCATATAAAGAATTATCAACTATTTTTAGACAATATGGGCTTAATGGCCTTAATGATGAGTTAGTTTATAATCTAGAACAAAGATATAAGGAATTACCTTCTGAAATAGAATTTAATAAAGCAGCGAATTTATTAACATCACTTGGAGAAGGGGATATCGATTATGAAAATATGACATGGAAACCATCTGAAAATGGAGTTTATGCTTTTGACGTAGAAATATTTGATGTTGAAAATATGTATAAAAACTTCTTAATTGGTGTTTCATATTTAGATAGAGAAGAACTAAATTTTACAAATATAGTAGAAGATACAAGTCTTGTTGATTGGGAAGATGGCACTGGATCTAGAAGTGTTTCATTTGATTGGAATGGACAACATTTTAACATTGATGCAAAAGTTGAAGGAGATTGGTTTGACTCAAGTGTTGCAGATGATCTAAATAGAATTATTATAAGTCAAGATACAGGCAAACAATTGTATTTTACAAGTGATGGATATCAAGAAGGAATTGTATTTTATTGCGATAAAGAATGGGCTAATGATTTTGAAAAGGACACAGGTTTGAAATTAGAAGAATTTAATCAATGATTGAAATTTTTAAAAAGGATTGGTGTTTTATGAGAGAGCTATATTGTAAAAAATGCGGAAAGAAAATTAATACAAAGTTATGGATGGTTCCTAATAGCTGTGTTTGTGGTGTAAATCTTGACGAATGGCAAAAAGATAGTGGAAGAACTACTTTTCGTTATTTGCTATGCATATTTTTATTGATGCTTCCTTTGTTTTTGCTTATTTATTTACTACGAATCCTATTAAAGAATTTGATTATATTATATGCTCTTATTCTTTTGATTTCGATGATATGGCTTCGGCAAGCTGATGGAATTTTAATTCGTATAGGAATAGTAAAGATGAAGAATATTATTGTAAAGTAGTTTTTAATCTTAGGAATACCTTTGTAGGAGTGAAGTGATTGATATGTTTATTGTTTTTGGTGTCATAGTATTTATTTGTGCTCTGTGGATACTTTATATGAAATACCGTGTTGTTTTTGGAGGGGATAAATGTAAAGGGACAATTGTAGGTGTTGCTAGTCAGAATGGTGGTTATGTTGTCGGTGGAGTGCAAGTCAGAAAAAAATCATATATTGTAAAAATCAATAAGCATAAATATTATACGACACATGGTTGTATCTTTGAAAATATAGGGAAAAAGAAAATAGGGAAAGAAATTACAGTTTATAAAAATGAAAAGTATGATCATGAAGTTTTTAAAACAAATGATTATCGCATAGAATTCTAAGTTTAGTTTTATTGGTTTTTAGCATATTTTTAATTTCAAATGGCTTATAAGCATGAATTATATAAAGTAGAAGGTGGATCTATGAGTAATGAAAATATAAGGATTACTTCAATGAAGGACGTCTACGAATTGTTACTTGAACAAGGATATAACGTAACAATTAACCATGATTGTTCATTTATATCTGTTGATGAAGAAGACTTTACTGTATGTGTAGATCAATATATTTCAAAGAAAATATTTAATTTGCTGTGACCAGATGATCTTTTCTAAAACTTTTTGGAGGACGATTTATGAAAAAAGAATTAAGACACATAATAACGATTATCGTTGCGGCAGTAATCGGTGGCATTGTAGGTTATATCTTAGGGAAAATTCAAATTCATCAATTACAAGATCCAAGTTTTATCCAACAGCTTATGAGCCATAATATGATGATTCATGAGCCTATTGGAACTTTTAATAGTATGATGTTAGGTATTTGTATTTTTGCAGGTGTAGCTACTGGACTTATAATCTATAATCATTTTGCTTGTAAATTGACTTTATTAATGAGAGTGATTATAGGTATTTTGATATTCCCATTCTATTCAATATTTGGAATGGTAGGTGTTATACCTTATTTTATATATAATATTGTACTTTTGTTTAAAAATAAGTAGGTGATGATTGTGAAATTAAGACGTTTGGTAGTACTGTTTTTCCTTTTAATATCAATGAGTATTAGTGGTTGTGCATCAAAGGATGTAGTAAATGAAAATAAGAATAATTTAATTTTTCAAGAATCAATATCTCCGAATGAACAATATGTGGATAATCAAGAAGATGTGGTTCACTATACTGTTGAAGTATATCAGGAAAACGATGATACACTTTCTATTCATGCAAAGTCAAACAGTAAGTTATTTGAACCTTTGGATTATGAGTTTTATATCGATAAATCATTTTCAAAAGACGATATTACTGTTGAATGGACAACGCTTATGGGAAGTGCTGAAGCAACAAAAGAAAATCAATTATGTGTCGCCATGGTAAAGGTTAAAGGGACTAATGAAGCAATAAAGATTAATTTCATTAATAGAGGTATTGAACTTATCGAAGATGCCTTAGCTAAATAAGTTTGTTTAAAAGAGTTTAAAAAGGAGTTATTTATTGTGGATTTTTTTAAGAATAATAAAGAAAAATTAATCACTTTTATAGTTTGTGGAACTATTTTTGTTGCTGTCTTATCAGTTATTGCACTATTAAGTGGAGTGATAATGCGTTTATTTGGTTTTCGATATCAATCCATATGAAGTATTATCTTATTTTTCATCATCGCAACAGTTGTATCCTATCCGATTAATTTAATTGCAGGCGGACTTCCTAAGGCTCTTTATAAATTGAAAAGAATTAGTAAAAATATTGCAATTATTTTATATTTAGCATTAGATACGATTGCGACATGTTTTGGATTAATGATTGTGGACTATTGTATGTCTACTATTTTTGCAAGTGATCTATCAAAACTAGTCATTTCTTTTATATTAGCTTTGCCTGGGATTGAAGATTTCAAAAAAATATAAATGTTTACGGAGGACAGGATATGGAAGAAAAAGAAAAGATTAGTGAAATTGTTGCAACATACCCATCTGTATTTGTGGGTACAGCAATTGGTGGCACAATATTTGAATTTATCTGCATGATTGTTTGTATAGTTGCAGCACCACCTGAACAAAAGCTACTTTTGATTGCTTTATTGTGTATAATAACAACAATTTTAGTGTTTATAAGCATTGCTTTTAAACGATATAAAGTGATTGTGAACAGTGAAGGCATTACAGAGATTCCATTATTAGGGAAAAGAAAAATCATTCATTTTAATGAAATTAGAAGTATTCAAATCAAAGGATCAAAAGCAATCTTAATTTTAGGCAACGGTGTAAAGATTTGTATTGATCCTTCAGCAGTAGGGCATAAAGAAATATTCAATGTTTTTTATGAAAATGGATTAATAAAATCTTCATTCTCCAAATAAGTTATAAATTTGAGTTTTAATCTTCTGTAGTATTATCCAATCATCCTATTTCCCGTTTTTAAAAGATGTATTGAATAGAATAATATATGTTTTAGTCGGGATTTATCTCTTTTATCAATCTATTCGATTAATGAAGACAAAAAATGAAGTTAGAAAATAATTGGTTTTCAAAAGAAATGAAATTTTAAGTTAAGGAGGCGTAATTATGTCAGTAACTGCAAGAATTAAACAAAAATCATTATTTAAGAAAAAAATGAATCTAGAAGATATTATTAAATTTACAGGATTATCTTATGGTGTTTGTGATGAAAATTATCGTCTCAATAAAGATGAGATAGGTGAACATACTTTAATTTATGATGAAACAAAACTAGCTAGGGGATTTGAGTTATGGCTTGAGGGTAGTGATGTTTTACTTTCTTTAAGTTTACCAACTGCACCATCAGAAATTAGACTATTCTATAGCTTAGTAGAGAAAATTTGCAACGAGTTCAATACCAAAAAATATTTAAGAGAAGATGAAGAAGCTTATTTATATGAAGACGAAGAATTTATTAAATGGGATGAAGAAGCAAGTATTGTTGCACTAGAAGATATGACAAGTAAAACAGAAGATGAATATCGCTGTTTTGAAATATTTGGTATTTATAATCCAATCTCTATTGGACAAAGAGAATTACAAAGAATTGATTGCAACTTAAATAATCTTGAAGAATATCTAAATGAAATCCAATCTCTAGATGTTTATTATGCAACACCAAGCGTATATAGGAAGAAAGATACGAATGAATTATTTGGGATTTATTCGATTGTTGCTGATATTCCTTGTGTTGTTCCTAATAAACCTTATATCATTCTTGATCAAATCAAAGGAATTAATTATTGGTATGTCATGATTAGAAAAGGAATGACAGTTACATACGACGATTTTATCAATCATATCTCTTCAAAAGAATATTATGATGCAAATCATGTTATTGCCTTATTAAATGATGATGAAATTGATGCTTTGATTGAACAATATAGTGTCGAAATTTAGATTAAATGGTAAGGATAAGGAGGCACTCTATATGGGATTGTTTGATAAATTTAAGAAGAAAAATGAATTATTAGATAATGAGCAAAATGAAGAAATTGAAGCACCAGGATGGGATGCAATAGATAAGTTATGTGATAAAGTTTATCCTAACCAAAAGAATCCTAAGCATTATGGAGCGATGATAAAATGGAGATTGGGTGGTAATGATCCCCTTGATGGTATTAGTGTATATGATGGTGGTGATTATTGGCATTTTATAACTTATGGACTATCTGAACTTTATGAAAAAGAAAGCGAAGATAAAGAGTGGAGTGGTTATGGTATGGAGTTTACTTTGAAGCTCAAAAAGGATCACTACGAAAATGAAGAAGATGAAATACGTTGTATATGCGGTATATTACAATCTATTGCCAGAATTACTTTTATCCAAGGTGAATTATTTAATGCTTACGAATATCTATACACAGGTCAAACAACAGGTATAGATAGTAAAGGGACATCCAATATTACAGGATTTATAACGATACCAGATGATAAATTTGTTGAAATAAATACACCTAATGGAAAGGTAAGATTTGTTGAATTTATTGGAGTGACAGATAATGAATTAAGAGCCATTCAAAACAAGGAATATAGTGTAATAGAATTACTTGAGAAATTAAACACAGATGTTACGAGTTACACTAGATCATCAATAGTATAAGGCTGTAAGGTTAAAAAGGTTGTCACGTTAGTGAACAAGAAAATATTAGTTAATAATCATTTTATGTCATCAAATCATTATTGAAGTGAAAACATTTTAAAGGAGGATAATTATGAAAGAGAGAAGTTACTTAATTAGTGTAGGAATTGTTATTTACATTGTTATGTCGGCAGTTGATAGGTTTATCTACCATATACCTAATGTTATTTATATTCCATTAGCAATTCTTGGTATTACCTTAATTTTAATTGGCTTTTTCAAAGATAAATCTTAACAGCATAATATAAATGGTTAAAGAGATAGGAGTTGGACTAATAAAGGAGATAAATATGGGAATATTTAAAAAGCTAAAAAAGAAGAATCATGAATTAAAATCTTTTAAAAAAATAAGTAAGGTAGATATTATTCATATTGAAAAATTATTTAATATTAGTCTGCCTAGTGACTATGTTACATTTCTATTAAAATACAATGGTGTAGTTAGTAATGACGCATTTAATGAAATCTATTTTAAGGATATAAATAAAAATGTTAATGTCGATGTTGTTTATGGAATAGATACAGGGAATGATGCTTCAAATATAGAATACTGGACGAATGCTTATATTGATGATTTATTTGAAAGTACTGTTATTATTGGGGATAGTATCCAACATGGCTTCTTTGTTTTAGTTTGTGATGGGTCAAATGACGGAGTTTATTATTATGATGATTCTTATAGTCTAAGTTCATCAGATGATGAGAACAATGTTTATTTTATCGCTAATACTTTTGATGAGTTTTTTACATTATTATATAACTAATCATTGATTTAAAGGTGGTGTTATTATCCGTGAAAAATAAGTATAAAGTAAGTTTAATTTTTATATCAGCTATTGTTCTGTTGTTTGTGGTTTATGTGTTATATTTTTTCAATTACATCCCACATCAAAAATATTCAAATAGCGATTTTAATATCACAACCTATAAGAGTTTACATGATGAAGATGATGACATCGATGATCAAACAGATATTTTGAATAATGTAAAAGCGTATGTTAGTAGCAAGCCTAAATATAAAAGTAAATATTACGGAACAGGTTATCCCAATGATCATTTTGGAGTGTGTAGTGATGTAGTAGCTTTAGGACTAAAAGATGCTGGCTATGATTTAATGGAGTTGGTTAATCAACATGTCCAAAATCATAAAGAAGATTATGATATAGATATTATTGACAAAAATATTGATTTTAGAAGGGTGCAAAATTTGAATATTTATTTTAAATATAACGCACAATCATTAACAACCGATATTCACCGAATTGAAGAATGGCGAGGCGGAGATATTGTCATATTTGAAAATCATATTGGTATCGTATCGGATTATCGGAATAAAGATGGTGTAAGTTTTGTTATTCATCATGCTAGTCCATACCAAATATATTATGAAGAAGATATATTGGAGTATCGAAATGATATCGTCGGACATTATAGAATAAATTGATTTAAATTAAGGAGTAATAGCTATGGATATAATTTTAGTTATTTATGCAGTTTTAGTGTTTTTGATTGGACCTATATGGATTATCAAGAGTGTGAAAACTGATAGCCAAAATAGAATAAAAATGGTTATGACAATAATAATTGGTACTCTTTTAGTTGCAAGTGCAATTTATGCATTAATCAGTGTACTAAAATAGAATTAAATATTAAGAAAGTTGGGATGATTATGGAAAAACAGGTAATAGGATGTTCAAAGTTTGTAAAAATATTAGGGATGATAACAACTGTGGTATTTGGACTAATATGTTTAGTAACACTTATATCAGGTTATTATATTGCAGCACTTTGTTTTCTGCCTTTTGTGTTTTTAGGTGGTGCACTTTTACTAGCATGTAAAAAGCAAACGATAGTCATAGATAAAAACACACTTACTTTTAATTATGTACTAAAGCAGTCAGTTGAGGTGCGTTATACAGATATTAGATGTTTATTATTGATACCACTAGCAAATAGAACACAAATGGCATTGATAGATCGAGACTATAATCGCCTTGTAACATTAGATTATGCTTTTGGAAATTTAGAAATTCTTTTTGATGTTTTAGTAGAGCATGAAGTAAATATTGTGGATTTTGAAGAGTTGTTAGAAAAGAAAAAAGATGTATCAAAATATGTTCGTACATTTAATGCCATAGAACGTAATTATTATCATTCGATTGTAGAAGAGACTAAAACGATAGAAAGTATTTCTTCTAATAAATGTGGATTTGATCTTAACAAGTCTAAGAAAATATTGCGTATTCTAGGATTTGTTTTTATAGCACTTGATGTCATTGGTTTTTTCATTGGTGGAAAGATGATGATGGTATTGTACATTCTTGTCATCCTTGGATCATATGCAGTATACCTATGGTATTATCCGTATATTTATATTGAAACTAAGACGAAAAAAGGTGAAGATATCATGCTTCAAATGCCATTTCTAGGTGCTGCAATTGCTTTACTTTTAAATCTAGCTACAACAAATATTTTTGACTATGATTTTATCGATTATTTAAAAATAACATTAATTTTAACAGTTATCTTTTCAATTCCTTTTATCATTAAATCTTTATACACAAAAGTACCACAACGATTTGGTCGTAAATTATCAGTTATTTTTGCAGTTTTGGTGTTCTCATTTACCATTACTTTTCCTGTCAATTTCTTATTAACATTTGGAAAATCAGAGCATGAAACAATTGTTATTACAGATAAGGATGTTGATACAGGCAATAGCTTAACAGATTATCAACTAATTGCTTCTTGGCGTGGTGAAGAAAAAGAGTTTAATGTATCTAAAAGTCAGTATTTAAAAACTAATATTGGTGACAGTCGTCGAGTATGCATTCGTAAGAGCCTTTTAGGCTTAGAATACTATAGTGTTCATGAATAAAATTGAAGTTTACTTAATTTTAATGACATAGAAAAATTAGAATTTAGTGATTTGTTAGATAAATAATAATTTAGAAGTGTAATTATAATGAACAATATCGAATTTTTGGAGATGATAAGATGGAATTTAGACTAGCAAGACTAGAAGATTTGAAACAACTGAAAATAATTTATAAAGAAATCATAAAAAATATGAATAAAAATAACATTCAAATTTGGGACGATATTTATCCTTGCGAATTCTTTGAAGATGACATAAATAACAAGCGTCTTTATGTTATTGCAAATGATGAAGAAATTATGTCTGCTTTTGCTTTATGTGATAACAATGCAGGAGAAGCTTATGTTGAATGGAGTGAAAAATCTGCTAAAGCAATGTATATTGACCGATTGGGTGTTAATGTTGAGTATTCTAAAAAAGGAATTGGTCAGCAAATGCTCAATAAAGCAAAAGAAATTTCTAAATCACTTGGTGCTGAATATTTACGATTATTTGTAGTAGATATAAATAAACCAGCTATTCGATTGTATCAAAAAAATGGTTTCACAAAAGTTGATGGAGTTTATGATGAGGTGTTTGACGATGGATATGTTTTACGTGAAATTGGACATGAAATCAAGTTGTAAAATAAATTGGAATTTTCAGATGAGGTGACGAATAAATGAGCAAAGAACATCATAATGAAAATAAGAATGACGAAGAAGATACTTTTACATTAGCTAAGCTTGTTAGTACTTGGTATGTAGGTGCTGTTGTAGGATTTGCGGTAGGCACTTTAAATGGTAATTCAACAACAGCAATTATAGGTTTGTTTATTGGAGCTACTGTAAGTTGGATATTTAAAAAGTGTTTAATGAGCAAAAAATGAGTTTGTTAGTTAAATTATAATTTGAAAGCTAACTATATGTATGCTTTATTTCGAAAATGTTAAAAGAGAATTAAAAAAGTGGAATTTTAACTATAAAAATAATGTTGTTCCAAGACATAGCACTTATAAAGTAAAGTGGGTTTTACCTGTAGCTCCGGTTACGGTAATAGCCCCTGAAAAAGAAACTTCATATTTATTTGGATTTAATGAGAAAGGTATCTACATTTTTCCTGTTGATGGAATTATACTATTTTAGATTGTTTTTTATTAAAGTGGAAAGGATAAAAAAATTTGAGGTTAAAAAGGGTCTCTTACTTGAAAATAGTATGATTATTGTGACAAATGAAATGAATGTATCCTTGAAAATGAATAAAACAGTTGTTGGTAATTCATGGGTTAAAGAGAATGTAAATTATTTAGAAGAGTTTGATTATTATAAAAGATAATTATAAATAATCAATTATGTTTTAGGAGAGGAATTGAAACTATGACAACCTTAGTTCACATACTAATGATTTTATTTGGTTTTATTACTTTTGTAATTGTAAAAAATAAAAGATATAAAGATGTACCATTTATTAGTTTTATTATGATCTTTTCTTTTGTCGGATTTGGAATAATTTCTGTCTTAACTATCTTTGTTTCATTCGGTAAATTATTACTATTTCCCTTAGCTTGTATTGTCTTTGGTTTAATTTTTATTTTTATGCTTATAAATGATGTGTATGCACTTGTAAGATGTAAAGAAAAAATAAATGGTGTTTACTGTGGATATAATACTTACTATGGAGGTAATGCTGTGTCTACGCAAGCTCCAGTATTTGAGTACACATATCAAGGTCGCATATATAAAGAACAAACAGCTCAAAATATTTCTTATAAACAGTTAATAAAAAAGATGAGAGAAGGAGAAACTTATCCAATTTATGTAGATCCGAAACATCCAGCTGTATTTATTTTTCAAAAAAAGATTAAATTAAGTTTTATTGTTATAGTGTTTTTTGGAATTCTTTTTTTATCTGGTGGTATAGTTACGCTTTTTGAAGCATTACCGTATCTTTTTAGATGATGAAATCCGAAATTATTTATATCAGCTATAAGATAAACGCTTTGTTTACGTTATATGGAATTAATGAACAGGACTTTTTATTTTCTGCTAATTTTTTGTTAAATAGACTAACGACCACACCCAAACTTGTAAAAGATGACGATTTTTTTGGTGAAATGAGCTTGAATTAAAATTGTTAAAAGACTTTGACAATATTCCAAAGGCCTTTGGTAGAATTTTGAGGGCTAGATTAATATAATGAATGATGATGAAAGAAGTGAGAAAATGGATTTAGGGAAGAATATCTTAACATTTAGAAAAAGTTTAAGATTATCACAAGAAAAACTAGGGGATGAGATTGGTGTAACACGACAAACGATTTCTAACTGGGAATGTAATTTAACAACACCGGATGCTTATCAATTGATTGCTTTAGCTAATGCACTGCATGTAAGCCTGGATTCACTTGTAGGTCATTCACAAGAGTCTTTTCTTGTTGAAAAGGTAACGAACGTTGAAGAAGAAATTATGAAGGCGAATCGTTTGTTGAAGATTTCTATTTATATCTTAGTATTTGTGGTTGTTCTTCTTATCTTTGTTTTCATTTCATCCAATTAATGTAAATGGAGGTACATATGAATAAGCAAAGCTTATTAACAGATTTAAAATGGGTTATAGTTTTATTTTTCTCTATTGCAATCGGTAATATTTTTATGCACTTTTTTGAGCAAACTTCGATGAATGTATGGATTGCTAGAGGGATTGGCTGTACGGTGTGTGTATTGATTAATTGCTTGATACATAAATATGTTTTAAAATCTATTTAATGTAAAGAAGATTCAGTTTATATTACCCTGAATCTTTTTTTTATTCTTAACTGTATATAATATATATTGACAGTATTGATAAGTGGGTATATACTGTATATGTAAAATATATACAGTATATAAAATTACGAGGTGAAACTATGGAAATTATATTAAGTAGTTCTAGTTCAAGACCGATTTATGAACAAATTGTTGTTCAAATCAAGGAAATGATTATGAATGGAGAACTTAAGGTTAATGATTCACTGCCTTCTATGCGAAAGTTGGCTAAGGATTTACACGTTAGTATTATTACAACACAAAGAGCTTATGATGAATTATCAAAAGATGGATTCATTCATGTGATTCCTGCGAAAGGTGCTTTTGTTTCTGAACAAAACAAGGATTTTATTCGTGAAGAAAATCTTCGAAGAGTCGAAAAACAATTGCAAGATGCTTGTCTGATAGCTAAACAAAGTGGGATAACAGAAAATGAATTAGAAAAACTACTTCATTTAATATACGAGGAGAATTGATTATGGAAAATGTAATTGAAATTAAAAATTTAAATAAAAAGTATGAAGACTTCTCTTTAAACGGTATTACTTTGGATATCCCCAAAGGAAGCATTGTAGGGCTAATTGGTGAAAATGGTGCGGGAAAATCTACATTGATTAGTTCGATACTTGGAATTATTAAATCTTCATATGATGATTTAAAAATATTTGGTTTAGACTTTAAAACTGATGAAATTAATATAAAAAAAGACATTGCTGTTATATTTGATCAAACACACTATAATGAGGAGTTTACTCCTAATTTTATAGGAAAAATTTTAAGTCGTGTTTATTCGAATTGGGATCAAAAAACTTATTTAAAATATCTAACTCGATTTAAATTACCAATGAAAAAGAAGATTAAAAAGTTTTCTCGCGGAATGAAAATGAAATTAGAATTTGCGATTGCTTTTAGTCATAATGCGAAGCTATTGATATTAGATGAAGCAACAAGTGGACTAGACCCAATTGTTCGTGATGAAATATTGTCTATCATACGTGAGTATACAGAAGATGAAGATCATACAGTATTAATGTCTTCACATATTACTAGTGATTTAGACAAAATATCAGATTACATTGCTTATATTCATGAAGGTAAATTATTATTTATGAAACCATATGATGAATTAAGAGAAGAATATGGAATTATTCATGCTGGAAAAGAGTTGTTAGATTCATTAAATAAAGATGATATTGTTGGCTATGTGAAAGAAGCATATAATTACACTATTCTAGTAAAAAATCGTTCATTGATACAGAGTGTTTTTAAAGATTTAGAAATGACGCGACCAACAGTTGAAGAAATCATGTTGTTTCATGTGAAAGGAGGCTGTGAAAGATGGTAGGTTTAATGTTAAAAGATTTTTACGAATCGTTTTGTATTAAAAAGAATTTAATAGGTTTTATTTGTAGTATTTTATTGTATGGTATGGTCTTCTTTTTAATGCCAAGTGAGTATATTGTAATCCTTTTAGTTGTATTAACGATACCAATGACAAGTGTATCGCCATTACAATACTCGATTGAGCAAGATGAACTCTCTAAATTTGATCAAATGTTATTAACTTATCCTATTTCTAAAAAAACAATTGTGATGACCAAAATATTAGAAACATATATCTTTTCATTTGCATCTTTCTTATTGCTTTCTTTACCTGTTGTATTGTTAGCTATCTACGGGTATCATATTATCAGTTTACAAGAAGGATTGTTAGTTTTATCGATAAGTGTGATTTTTACATTGATTATGTTACCTATAAATAATGCAGGATTTTTGACTTTTGGAAATAAAAAAGGAACCATTTTATATGTGGTAACACTAGTAGCTTTTGTGATAGGTTTTATTACTTTAAATTTTTTTGTGGGCGTAGAACAGTTATTATTAATACCTTTAAATAGATGGTTATTATATGGCAGTGTCTTGGCAATTATAATTAATATTCTTGGATATTTTGCTTGTTTAAAAATATATGAGATTAGACATTCGTAGGAGGTTTCAGTAATTAAGGAATGAATTATTGGTTCATTCCTTTTTTACACTTTCGAAAGTGAGAATAATTTAAAGTTTCGAAAGTAATACAGACATTTATATATGACGCTATTTTGTTTGAATAAAATAATTTTTAGTATGTGATACGTTATACTTTTGTATAAAGTGCATATGACGGAAAAATGGTGCGTGTTTAGCACACCATCGGTGTATCTGTAGCGGTCAATCGGTGTGTCAAAATTTTTGATTTCTTAGTGATTCACCTTTGAATTCTAAACGATATGCTTTACATAGAACTCGATCTAAACACGCGTCAGCGTATGTACAATCCTTAAATAAATCGTACCATTATTTTACTGGGATTTGAGAAACTATCACTGTCGACTTTCTGCTTTTGAGTATTCCACTATCTGAAGCCATGCAATACACTACAGAAGTCCATCTTTTTTTAATCTTAATACGTAATACAAGTCCACTAAAAAACACGGTAAAATTAAATTAACCGTGTGATGCTTACGCACTCTTGTTGGAATAATAGTTGTATCATATTAGTCTGCCATTTCCTGATATGATTTGTTTAATATTGAATCCTCATATTTCTTGTTTTGGATAATTCCTACTTTTAGATTGTCTGGAATCAGAATCCTTGTAACTCCGCCAGAATAACGATAAGCTTGGATATGGCAATCGACCCAATCATTGATTTTCATGCTTGAACATAACTGTACATACTAAATGGTAATGTTGCCTCGAATAAATATGCAGGGATTGCTTCTCCTGTGTAACGATCATATACATACATATGGGTGCCATTCCAATCAACCATCATTTTATCACCCGGTTTATGATTGATATGCATCGTAAGATTATGCTTTTTAACGTAATCACGATAGTGTTCGTAAAAGAGGCTATATTAGTAAAAAGGACTCTTGATTGACCGACAATCATCAACATATGCTTCCCATAGCAGTTTGATTGTGGTTCCTGGCTTTAACAGTTCCTTATGAATGTAATCAAAATCAGGTTGCTTAATGGATAAATTGATTTTCATCTCCTGTTCAAATAATAAATTTTGGACATCTGATTCACTGAGATCTTTAACAGATGACCAACACACTTTTTTGTCATCAGCTACATTAAAAATTTTTCTTATTGTATCTCTTGAAATTTTAAGAGATACAGAAATCTGTCGTTGAGTATAGTTTTGTGATCTCATTTCCAAAACTCTTTTAACATCCCGCATAAAAAAACACCTCCTAATCGCAAGACTAGATAAGTATACTTACTTACCTGTTTTTATCTTACAACAGGAGGATGATAGTTTATATCTACAATATAGGTGTGGACTTATACAACGGATTCAATTGCCTTCGTCGCCGTATCAACTGGACTTATTATACCATTCAGCTGTGACCAACTTTTCAAAACAATCCTGAAAAGATTCTAAATCGCTGTTTGGATTTTCAAGTTGAAGACGAAGTTCTTCTGCCATATCTGAAAATTTCATGATTTTTTTACTTCTGTAGTTCCTATTGACGACAATACATTTGAATGGTACCTTAATCTTAGCGGCGAGAGTTAAGTAAAAGCAAGAATGAATTTCAGTGGTACTAAAAACAAAAACACCATGAAATTAGAGGAAATTGAAGATATTTCCTCATTACATATAACGGATGAAAAAAGACAGTCCAGAATATTTTCTTTACTTCATAGGCTGCTATTAAATTCGAAAAATAAAACACGTAGGAGTTGATTGATTTCAACTCCTTTTTCCTTCATAATACTTTTATTGAGGTTAATGTATGGATTATGTATATGTGACAAAAGAAAATATTGAACAAGAACACATTTGTTGTGCCATTAGTAGTAATTCAGATGTCCAAGTAAGATCAAAGAAAGATTGGTTGTCTGATCGCTTTGAAGAAGGACTTGTCTTTATTAAATCATCTGTAAGAGGGAAATGTTTTATTGAGTATATTCCTGCAAAGAATGCGTGGATTGGTGTGGACGCAGAAAATTATATGTATATTGATTGTCTATGGGTTTGTGGATCTTTAAAGGGTCATGGCTATTCGAGTGAGTTATTAAATATGTGTATTGAAGACAGTAAGAAGAAGGGAATGGATGGAATTTGTATCTTATCTACAAAAAAGAAGACGCCGTATCTTGCAGATCCTAAATTTTTAACATACAAAGGTTTTAAAATCTCTGATGAAGCGAGTAATGGTATTCAATTGTGGTACTTGAATTTTAATGATTCAAAAGTTCCTCAATTTAAATCTTGTGCAAAAGAATGTCATATCGAAGAGTCTGGCTTTGTCTTATATTATACTAGTCAATGTCCTTTTAATGCGAAGTATGTTCCGATTATAGAGAATGTTTCAAAAGAACAAAATATAGAATTTAAAGCGATTCATATAGATACAAAAGAAAAGGCGCAGAATGCGTCAACTCCTATCACTACCTATGCCTTATTCTACAATGGTGATTATATAACGAATGATGTAATGAATGAGAAGAAGTTTTTAAAACTTGTTGAAAAGCTAAAATAGGCACTAATTATCTTGAGACATGATGGTTTTAAATAATAAATATACCAAGTAAATTGTGTTTAGTGCAAATGGAACAATGAGATTGGTAGTAATCAAGCTTTCAAAGAAAAGAATGCGCGAAAGTGAATTATCATATCCACTCACAATCACATATGGAGACATTGCCATAGTTAAAAAGATCAAAAAATAGATTGCTAAAATGACTAGAAATGATTCTTGTCTTGTTTCATTCGTAAATTCCTTCTTGATCTCATATTTGGCTTGCACTTTAAATTGTTTTGTACTAAAATTCTAAATGTAGTAGATAAATCTGGGGAGCTATTGCTGAGAGGAAGTTCGACTTCGACCCATTAAACCTGACGGATAATGCCGGCGTAGGAAGTATAGATGTTTTTTGACCTGTCTTTTTACGTTGCAGGTCTTTTTATTTTATTGCCTTACTGTAGGGGAGCGCCTAGAGTATAGAAAACAAGCGAGGGAGCCTGAATTGACAGGATGAGAGAGGACTGTTTGTCTAATACCGAAACCACAGATGGTTTTTTGCGTGTTTTCTAGGCCATCTGTATCTGTAGGAGGTAGTATTATGAATAAACACAATTACTTATTAAGCTTAGTCTTTTTTTCAATGATGGTAGCTGTTGGAGTAGTCATTTCTCCAATCTTACGTGTAGAAGGAATGTGTCCTATGGCACATCTTATTAATATCACTATGGCTGTATTTATGGGGCCTTGGTATTCATTTCTTTGTGCTTTAGCTATTGGTTTAATTCGTATGGTTGTAATGGGAATTCCACCATTAGCTTTAACGGGCGCTATTTTTGGAGCTACGCTATCAGGCATCTTATATCGTGTTAGTAAAGGAAAGATTTGGGCTGCCGTACTTGGTGAAATCATTGGTACAGGTTTAATTGGTTCTGTTCTTTCATATCCAGTGATGACATATTTATGGGGAAGAACTGGACTTACATGGATGTTCTATGTACCTAGCTTTTTAATGGGTACAATCATCGGTGGAAGTATTGCGTATGTTTTATTGAAGTCGATGTCTCGTAGTGGAATCCTAGAAAATATTCAAAGAAAGTTAGGAGTGCAAAAATTTGTTGAAACAAACGAATAATTTGATTCACTGTATCACAAATCCGATTTCAATTAATGATTGTGCAAATCTTATATTAGCTTTAGGAGCGAAGCCAATTATGGCTTGTCACCCCGATGAAGTTGATGATATCACTTGCCATTCTGCGGCTTTGGCATTAAATTTAGGTAACTTTGATGATGTTAGAGCTAAATCTATGATGATTAGTGCAAAATGTGCCAAAGAAAAAGGAATACCATTCATTTTAGATTTGGTTGGAGTGGCTTGTTCAACACTTCGATTAAATTATGCCAAAGAACTTGTTTCTTTATATTGTCCAACCGTCATTAAAGGGAACATCAGTGAATGTAAAGCTTTTTATGGGATGACAAGTCATGCGCACGGTGTAGATGCGGATGTTCTCGATGAAGAGAATATCTATGAAAGTGCAAAATGGCTAAAGGACATGGCTTTACATCTTGGTTGTGTAGTTGTTTGTAGCGGCAAGATCGATGTCATTACAGATGGTAAAGTCGTGAATTTAATTTCAAATGGTTGTGAAATGCTTTCAAGAATCACAGGCACTGGATGTATGTTAAATGTGGCAATCGCTACATTTTTAGCTAGTTATTCTCCATTATTGGCTTGTATTAAGGCAACTTGTTATTATGAAGTTGCTGCAGAAAAGACGAAAAGTGAAGGACCTGGAACTTTTCATATGCATTTTATGGATGAGATTTATAAACTTACCAGTTTTGATGAATCTTTGTTTAAAATTGAGGTGTTAGGATGAAAAAAGTAGATTATACATTATATTTTATTACTAATTCAGATGGTTATGATGAAGAAACTTTTTTAAATAAAGTTAAAGGGGCATGTCTAGGTGGAGCAACCATTATACAGCTTCGTGAAAAAAATAAGTCGACTTTAGAGTACTATGAACTCGCTTTAAAAGTAAAAGAGATTACTGATTTTTATCATATTCCATTAATTATTGATGATCGAATCGATGTCGCAATGGCTGTAGGATGTGGTGTTCATTTAGGAAATGAAGATATGCCAATTTCTGTAGCTCGTAAAATAATGGGAAAAGATTGTATTATTGGGGCTACCGCAAAGACTGTTGAAGTTGCAAAAAAAGCAGAGGCTGATGGTGCTGACTATTTGGGTTGTGGTGCCATTTATCCGACAAAGACGCATGTGAAGACGACGATTACGAGTGTGGAAACATTGAATGACATTTGTTCGGCTGTCAAGATTCCGGTCTGTGCGATTGGAGGATTAAATAAAGACAATCTTTCTGTTTTAGAAAAGAGTCCTATTCAAGGTGTTTGTGTTGTATCGGCTATTATGGATCAAGAGGATACAAAAAAAGCAGCTGAAGAATTGAAGAAATCGATTCAAAAAATCGTGGCATAACAAATGCCACTTTTATTTTTGAAAAATATAACCTAAAATAGTAATTGCAAGAAAAAGAAAAATATTAGTGCTTTCAATCACCATTGTTGCCCTCGTATTGATTCTTGAAGCATGTATATTAAGATATGTAAATGAAAAGAATGCGCAAACCACATCCTATGTATTATTGGATCGTGTGATTGCGGATCTTGATAAAAATGAGTCGAATGAAGAGCGATTTGTGAAATAATTAAAAGATTATTATATAGTACGTGCTAAAGCCAGATCTTATATTGTGGATGCCAAGCCGGAAGTTGAATATGATATTGATAAACATCAAAAAATCGCATCTTTAATGTCCGTGGATGAAATTCATTTTATTGATGATACGGGAACGATCTATTCGGGTTCGATACCTAAGTATTTTGGATATAGCTTTGATTCAGGTGAACAAATGGCTTTCTTTAAACAGATGTTAAATAATAAAGATTTAACATTATGCCAGGATGTCACGCCAAATACGGCTGAAGCTAAAGAGATGATGTATGCGATTACTTGGAATGAGTCGAAAATGCATATGGTTCAAGTGGGTATTACGCCAAAGCGTCTTTTAAAGGAGTTGAAACAAAACTAAATTTCAAATGTTGTAGCTGATATGCCTGTGTATAAGGGAATGGAAATTTATGTTGTAAATTCAAAGACGAAAAAAATTGAGGGTGCTACAAATCGTACAAAGATTGGAAATACATTAACGAATGTAAATGCATCATCTAAGATGCAAAGAATCGTATTGGATCATAAAAAATGTAAATGTATATCTCGAAAACATGGCAATTATTTGGTTGCCGTAACTATGGAAGAATCTGTAAATTCTTCAAGTAATATTGTTGCGATATTGATTGTCGGTATTTATCTAACTTCGGCTTCATGCTTACTTGTTTTAATGCTTTCTAGAGCATTAAAGGAGAAGTATGAAAAAGAAAAATATATGTATACTTCGAATACGGATGGACTGACGAAATGTTTCAATCGACGTGCCTATGATTCGGATATGGAAAAGTTAGATTTAAATACGGAATGGGCTTATATATTTTTAGACTCAAATGGTTTAAAACAAGCCAATGATTCACTTGGGCATAGTGCAGGAGATGAACTGATTTGTGCGGCTAGTAACTGCATGAAGTTTGCGTTTGCCTCTTATGGAAAGGTTTATCGTGTTAGTGGAGATGAATTTGTCGTATTGATTCAAGAATCTGTATCGAATATCGATTCTATATTACAAGTATTTGATGTGACTATTCATGATTGGCATGGTAAGTACTCCAATTCAATATCTGTATTGTATGGTGTCGTCAAGTCTTCAGAACAAGATTTTGATTCGGTTCAAGAAATAAGTAAATTAGCCGATGAAAGAATGTATCAAAATAAAAAGGATTATTATACAACGAGTTGTAATGATTGAAGAAGGTAATGAAAAAGGGCGCTCTAAAATAGTGTAGGGTTATGTGAAAATACCGGCTTTAAATTATTGTAGGGTTTCCGTATTAGGTTAAGAAAACTTAAATTTATGAATTTACTAAAAATGGGTCATATTCACC
>NZ_JACRWH010000038.1:0-20502 GCF_014306155.1 Holdemanella hominis
AATCATGCAATCTAATTTTGCATTGTTTCTGTTAGTCATAGCCATTGTGATATCCTCCATAAACCCTCTATAATTATATCATTTTTGGCATAATAAATGGCAGAAACGTCGACTATTTTGGGTTTATGAAGTACGTTTCTGCCACAGATATTCTATCAGATTTTAAAAAGACTGTCGACAGTCACTTTGTCAACAGTCTGACTGCAGAGGAATTAATCTTCTGCAGTTTCGTTTTTATAATTGTCTAAATCGTTTGGAAAATTGATCTTATTTAGTTTTTTGATACTTAGTTCAATTGAAACATCAATATCAGCATTCGCATCATCAACGGTTTGTGTTCCGGTAAAGCTTAAAATCATGTGTGAGATTTTTTCGTTTTTGATGGTTGCAACAAGTGTAGCATGATCTAGTTTAACGGATCCCATATTATCTAGAAGGGTGGCTAATTTAGATGTGTTGACTTTAAATGTATATGTATCATTTTCTTTTTTAGAGGAATCAAATAATTTGCATAATTGATCGTCAGTTAAATCTAGAAATGGGTTGTATGTATTTAATTTTGAATTCTTTTTAAGTCCGATCTTATCGACTGTACTTTGGGTTTTTGTACCCATAGAATTTAAATATGTTTTTCCATCTTTAATGTAAAAGTTTAAAAAATTATTTTTCACATGATCGCCTGCAACTAAACCTATTGAAGTAGCAACTTGTAGATCTTCTTTTTGAAGAATTTGTGCATCAATATTCATTTTTGAATCTTTCATATCCAATGTTCCACTGATTTGGGCGCTTTTTAGATTTAATGTATTACCTAATGCATCAAAGAATGTAAGGATGTCATCATTATTTTTTGAGTTTGAACATCCTACAAGGCTAAGCGATAAAAAACAAGTTATAATTAGGGTTAAAATTTTTTTCATTCGGAACTCCTTTAAACGTTTATATTGTATGCACAATTAGAAGGAATGTCAAAATGGATAAATGAAAAAGCACCTACTTTGTGCAGGTGCTGAAAAAGGATAGGCAATATTTATAACTCATTTTTTAAATTTTGTCAAGTTTTTATTGACATTTGGTGGTTTTACTAGTAGTATAATAAATTGCATAATAGTGTGAGTTTTCAGGTGAAAACCACCTAGTATAGTACAAATTCGAACGAAAGGATGGCATGCATGGACAACAACAAAGCATATCGTATTGTCTCGTGTGGAAAAAAATCTTCCCGCCGAGATTACTCAAAGGTTAGTGGTAAATTAGAGTTACCTAATCTTGTCGAAATCCAGACAGATTCATTTAAATGGTTTACGCAACAAGGTATCCAAGAAGTATTTGAAGAAATCTATCCAATTGAAAACTATGGAAAAAACATTCGCTTAAATTTCCTTCGTTATCATTTTGAAGAACCAAAATATAACGCAGAAGAATCTATGTATAGAGAATGCAACTTTGCAGCACCTCTATATGCAGATATGGAATTAGAAGTTACAGACTCAGAAACTGGGGAAGTTGTAACTAAGAGTGAAGAAGTATATTTAGGGGATTTCCCTTTAATGACAGAAACTGGTACATTCATCATCAATGGTGCAGAACGTGTAATCGTTAGTCAGATCGTACGTTCTCCAGGAGCATATTTTGCGGACAGTTATGATGAAAAAACTGGTAAACAAAACTATAGCTGTGAATTAATTCCAAGTCGTGGTACTTGGTTAGAGTTTATGACTGAACAAAAGAAAACTACAAACGGACGTTTAATTAATGTTTCTATTGACCGTCGCCGTAAAGTATTATTCAGTATTTTATTCAAGGCGATTGGTATGTCTTTGAATATCGGAGTGAACGAAGATACTCACGATACATCAATGATGGAAACATTCCTTCGTGCAATGGGACGTAACTGGTCTGATGTAGCTACAGATGCAGAAGATCGCGAATACATGAATATGTATTTGTTGTTGTATACTGCTTTCTTCGGTAAATATGAAGAAATCGAAAACACTTTATTGAACGATAAAGTAAAAACAACGCAGGAAGCGTTACTTTCTTTCTATGAAAATCAAAGAAGTGATGAAATCCCTACATTAGATGGATCAATCACTTTGATGCAAGCTAAATTCTTTGATCACCGTCGTTATGACTTGACAAAAGCTGGTCGTTATAAATTACGTAAGAAATTAAATGCGATTGATCGTATGGCAGGTATGACACTTGCTCATGATATTGTTGATGTAAATGGCAACGTATTCATGGAAAAAGGTACTATGGTTCACCGTGATGAAAGAAATGCATTACGTGAAGAATTGGCTAAGGGTACTTATTGTGTCGCTTATCCATTCCGCTCAGAATTCCATGAAGAAGATATCGTTTCAATTCCAACAAGCTGGACTACAGGATTAATTGGTCGTGTATTAGCTAGTGATGTTGAAACAGAAGATGCTTATTTAGATGTTGGTACAGTATTAACTGAACAAGATGTTTTAGCAATCCAAAAGGCTGTTGAAAATGTTGATATTTTTGCAGGATTGTTTGCACAACCAGTTAAATTAACAGCCGAAAATATGGATTCTGTATTTAACTATGGTCAACGTTTATATGCTCTTGGACGTTTAACAAATGCTCAAGGTGAAGATATTGTTGATGCAGATATGGAATTAGTTGCGAACCGTTATATGGTTGGTGTAAGTCCAGATGCTATCGATAGTGATGTTGAAACACAAGTTAAACAACGTGCTTTAAGTGAAGATATCACAGCATGGTTGATTGGTGCATGTGTTCAAGAATTATATATTATTGACAATAATGGGGATGAAGTCCGTATTGCTGGAAATGACCCATTCGCAAATAAACACACAATTACAGTTTCAGATATGTATGCATTCTTCTCATATAGCTTAAACGTTATGGAAGGTGTAGGAACAACAGATGATATCGATATGTTAGGTAACCGTCGTATTCGCTCTGTTGGTGAATTGATTCAGAACCAGTTCCGTATTGGTTTATCTCGTATGGAACGTGTCGTTAAAGAACGTATGTCAATTCAAGAAATGGATAGCTTAACTCCTAGAAAATTGACAAACATTCGTCCTTTGACAGCTGCAATTAAAGAATTCTTCTCTAGTTCACAGTTATCACAGTTCATGGATCAACAAAACCCTCTAGCTGAGTTGACAAATAAACGTCGTATTTCAGCCTTAGGTCCAGGTGGTATCAGTCGTGACCGTGCAAGTTTCGAAGTACGTGACGTTCACAACTCTCACTATGGTCGTATTTGTCCAATCGAAACGCCAGAAGGGCCAAACATCGGTTTGATCAATAACCTAACTACATATGCTCGTATCAATGAATATGGATTTATTCAAACGCCTTACCGTAAGGTAAATGCGGATGGTACTGTTAGTGAAGATACAGTTTACTTAAGCGCAGATGAAGAAGCAGATTATGTAATCGCTCAGGCCAATGAGGTTCGCGATGGTCATTTAGTAAATGAACGTGTTGTAGCTCGTAAGGCTGGTGAAACTATCATCGCTGATCGTAACGAAGTAGAACTTGCCGACGTCAGTCCAAAACAGATTGTATCTGTAGCGACTGCCTGTGTCCCATTCTTGGAAAACGATGACGCGTCTCGTGCCTTAATGGGTGCCAACATGCAGCGTCAGGCCGTTCCATTATTAGTTCCTCATTCACCTTATGTAGGTACTGGTATTGAATATAAAATTGCTAAGGATTCAGGTGTTGGTATTGTCGCAAAACAAGATGGTGTAGTTGAATATGTAGATGGTTTGCGTATTGTAGTTAAAGATAATGAAGGTGAAAACCACACTTATCAATTACGTAAGTTTGCTCGTTCAAACGCAAGCACTTGTATCAATCAACGTCCAATTGTAGAAGTTGGTGAAAAGGTTGAAAAAGGCGATATCTTAGCTGATGGTCCAAGTATGCAAAATGGAGAATTGGCTTTAGGTCAAAACGTTGTTATTGCATATACAACATGGCATGGATATAACTACGAGGATGCCATCATCATGTCAGAACGTATGGTTAGTGATGATGTATATACTTCAATCCACGTAGAAGAATATGATATTGACTGTCGTGAAACTAAGTTAGGTCCAGAAGAAATCACTCGTGATATTCCTAACGTTGGTGAAGCAGCAGTTCGTAAGTTAGATTCAAATGGTATCATCATGGTGGGTGCCGAAGTTAAAGAAGGAGATATCTTAGTTGGTAAGGTTACTCCAAAAGGACAAAGTGAAGTTAGTCCTGAAGAAAAATTATTATTGGCAATCTTTGGTGAAAAATCACGTGAAGTTCGTGACAATTCATTGAAAGTACCTCATGGTGGTGCTGGTATTGTTCATTCTATTCGTGTATTTAAACGTGGAGATGGATCGGATCTTCCTCCTGGAGTAAATATGCGTGTTAAAGTATATATCGTTCAGAAACGTAAGATTTCTGAAGGTGATAAGATGTCTGGTCGTCACGGTAACAAAGGTGTCATCTCTAAGATTTTACCTATCGAAGATATGCCATTTATGGCTGATGGACATCCAGTTGATATCTTGTTGAACCCATTCGGTGTACCTTCACGTATGAACATCGGACAGATCTTAGAAATCCACTTAGGTTACGCTGCTCGTAAATTAGGTGTTAAATTCTCTACTTCTGTATTTGATGGTTTATCAAATGAAGACTTACAAGATGTAATGCGCGAAGCAAGCATGACTGTCGATGGAAAACAGGTATTATATGATGGTCAAACTGGACAACCATTCGATGAACGTATTAGTGTCGGTGTAATGTACATGATTAAGTTGGCTCACATGGTTGACGATAAACTACATGCTCGTGCTACAGGTCCATATTCTTTAGTTACTCAGCAGCCATTGGGTGGTAAAGCTCAAAATGGTGGTCAAAGATTTGGAGAAATGGAAGTTTGGGCATTGGAAGCATATGGTGCTGCCCACACATTACAAGAAATCTTGACAATCAAATCGGATGATATTCAAGGTCGTATCAAGACTTATGAAGCCATCATTAAAGGTAAAGATATTCCAGAACCAGGTGTTCCAGAATCATTCCGTGTATTGATGCACGAATTACAAGGTTTAGCAATCGATATTCGTTTGTTAGATGAAAACAATAACGAGGTTGACATCACATTAGATGATGATGACCAGGACGTTCATCCAGCTCAACCTTTACCAGAACAAACACAAAAGGAAGAGCTAGTAGACGATATTGAAGAAGAAAATAACGAAGAAGAGGAGGCGTAGTATAAAATATGAGTATTAACAATTTTGCCTCGATTCAGGTTCGCTTAGCGAGTCCAGAAACGATTTTAAAATGGAGTCATGGTGAAGTAACAAAGCCTGAGACAATTAACTATCGTTCACAAAAAGCAGAACGTGATGGTTTATTCTGCGAACGCATTTTCGGTCCAACTAAGGACTGGGAATGTGCTTGTGGTAAATATAAAAAAGTACGTTTTAAAGGTGTTGTATGTGACCGTTGTGGTGTAGAAATCACAAAAGCAAGCGTAAGACGTGAGCGTATGGGCCACATCCACTTAGCTGCACCAGTAGCTCATATTTGGTACTTACGTGGTATTCCTAGCCGTATGGCATTGCTGTTGGATGTAACACCAAAACAATTGGAAGAAGTTGTATATTTCGTAAGCTATATTGTTACGGATCCAAAAGAATCTGGTTTAGCTTACAAACAAATTCTTTCTGAACGTGAATTCCGTGAAAACCAAGCTATTTATGGTTCAACAGGATTTACAGCTCAAACAGGTGCTGAAGCCGTACTACGTTTATTACAAGATGTTGATTTAGAATCTGAATATCAAGAAGTACAGGATGCGCTTGAAAAAGCACAAGGTGAAAAACGTAAGAAATTAATCAAACGTTTGGATACAATCAATGCATTCCGTAATAGTGAAAACTTACCAGAATGGATGATTCTGACTAACATTCCGGTAATACCACCTGATTTACGTCCAATGCTTCAATTGGATGGTGGTCGTTTTGCGACAAGTGATTTGAACGACTTATATCGTCGTGTTATCACTCGTAACAATCGTTTACGTAAATTGTTAGATTTGGGTACTCCAAATATTATCGTTCAAAACGAAAAGCGTATGTTACAGGAATCTGTAGATGCTTTAATTGACAATGGTCGTCGTTCAAAACCAATTACAGGTGCTGGTGGACGTGCATTAAAATCATTGTCTCATTCATTAAAAGGTAAACAAGGTCGTTTCCGTCAGAACTTATTAGGTAAGCGTGTTGACTTCTCTGGTCGTTCTGTAATTGCCGTTGGACCAGATTTGAAAATGTACCAATGTGGTATTCCACGTGAAATGGCAGTTAACTTGTTTAAACCATTTATCATTAATGAAATCGTAAACCAAGGATTAGCACAAAATCCTAAAAATGCAGAAAAATTAATCGAACGTCGTGATCCTCGTATCTGGGACGTTGTTGAAACTGTAATCGACGGATATCCTGTATTAATGAACCGTGCACCTACATTACACCGTTTGGGTATTCAGGCCTTCTTGCCTAAATTAGTAGAAGGACGTGCAATGCGTCTTCACCCATTAGTATGTACTGCGTTCAACGCCGACTTCGATGGTGACCAGATGGCCATCCACGTTCCATTAGGAGAAGAAGCTCGTGCTGAAGCATTAGTTATGATGCTTGGTTCTCACAATATCTTAGGTCCTAAAGATGGTAAACCTATCGTTACGCCAGGACAGGATATGGTTATGGGTAACTTCTATTTAACAATGGAAGAAACAAAAGAAGAATTCTTTGCAGAAGCTAAACACTACGAAGAAGTTGGCTGCCCATTAGAAGCAGCTCACTGGCACCGTTTTGGTGAAAGTGAAGGGCATGTATACACAGATGAAGATGAAGTTATGATGGCATACCAGTCGAAACAAGTTCATCTTCACACTCGTATCGCATTGCCTGTATGCAATATGCATAAAACATCGTTTGATGAAAAACATAAAAATGATTATTTAATTACAACAGTTGGTAAGATTGTGTTCAACTCAATGTTCCCTGAAGATTTCCCATATATTAATGAGGTATCAAAAGAAAACTTTATTAGTACTCCTGATAAATACTTTATTGCTCCAGGACAAAACATTAAAGAATACATCGAAGCTATGCCTTTAGTTGAAGCGGTTAAGAAAAAAGATTTAGGTAAAGTTATTGCCGAAGTCTTCAAACGTTATGATGCGGATCAAACTGCTGAAATTCTTGACCAAATCAAATCTTTAGGATTTGAATATTCAACAGTAGCTGGTATTACAGTTGCCTTGTCAGATATCGAAGTGGCTCCTCACAAAGATGAATATATCGATGAGGGTCGTGTTAAAGCCGATCAGTTGAAACACTTACAACGTAAAGGTATGTTGACAATGGAAGAATGGGAACGTCACTTATCTAAGATGTGGGATGATCAAAAAGACAAGATTGTAACATCATTGATGAAAAACTTGCCTCGTAAAAACCCAATCAACATGATGGCGACTTCTGGTGCTCGTGGTAACGCGTCAAACTTTACTCAGTTAGCTGGTATGCGTGGCTTAATGGCAAAACCTGGCCACGCTAAAGCTGGTGCTGGTGAATATGTACCAACCATCATAGAAGTTCCTATCTACTCTTGTTTCCGTGAAGGATTGAACGTAAGTGAGTTCTTTATCTCGACTCACGGTGTGCGTAAAGGTCTTACAGATACTGCCTTAAAGACAGCCGAATCTGGTTACTTAACTCGTCGTTTGGTTGATGTTGCCCAAGATGTAATTATCAAAGAAGATGATTGTGGTACAGATAAGGGGTACTGGATCGAAACATTAATGGATCGTAAAACAAACTCTGTTATCGAACCATTACAAGATCGTTTAGTTGGTCGTTATTCTAAACAAGATGTAACAGATCCAAAGACAGGTGAAATAATTATTGCGAGTGATGAATTCATCACTGATGAACTTGCTAAGAAAATTGTAGATGCAGGTGTTACAGGTATGTATATCCGTTCTGTATTTACTTGTAAGTCCCGTTTAGGTATTTGTCGTAAATGTTATGGACGTAACATGGCTACTGGTAAAGACGTTGAAGTTGGTGAAGCTATTGGTATCATGGCGGCTCAATCAATTGGTGAACCAGGTACACAGTTAACAATGCGTACATTCCATACAGGTGGTGTTGCCGGTGCCGGTGCAGAAGATATCACTCAAGGTTTGCCTCGTGTTGAAGAATTATTCGAAGCTCGTTGTCCAAAAGGTGTTGCGGTAATTGCTCAGATTTCAGGTGAAATTACTTCAATTGAACGTATTGAAGGAACAATGCGCCAAGAAGTTATTATCACAAACGAACACGAAAGTGTTTCTCATAAAATTAACGCGAACCAGTCTATGCGTCCATGGGTTCAAGTCGGTGCAAAGATTGAAGCCGGTGTTGCGTTGACTGAAGGTCCATTAGATCCAAAAGAATTATTACGTGTTGCTGGTGTACGTGAAGTTCAAGACTATATCTTGAAGGAGGTTAAGAAAGTATACCAAAGCCAAGGTATCGAAATTAGTGATAAGCACTTGGAAGTAATGATCAAACAGATGATGAAGAAAGTAATCATTGTAGATAGTGGAGATACTGATTTAAATGTTGGTGTTCAATTATCATTGAATAACATCACAAAAATCAATCGTAACGCATTGTTAAGCGGTAAAACTCCTGCTACATTCAAACCAATATTATTAGGTATTTCTAAGTCTTCTGTTGAAACAGATTCCTTCTTATCAGCTGCTTCATTCCAGGAAACTACAAAGGTTCTTACAGATGCGACTATTAAGGGTAAAGTTGACCACTTAATCGGTTTGAAAGAAAATGTTATTATTGGTAAGCTGATTCCTGCAGGTACTGGATGCCAGGGAGATCGTCCACAAAATCTAATTGTTGCAGAAAAGGCTAAAGAACTTCGTGACAAACGTATTGCACGTATGAAAGAAGTTCATGATGAAGAGTTCGACAAACTAGTATCTGGCTCTGATGATAGAGATATGATGGATAGTGTAGAAGCTTCAGTAGAAGAATCAATTTTACAAGATGCAGATACTGCAGACAATAATTCAATGGATATCCAATCTGAAGAATAAGAATATAAGGAGTAGGTAGATACCTATTCCTTTTCTTTAGGAGTAAAAATGGAAAAATATTTTAATTTAGGTAGAGCGTATTACACATATTTAAAAAGCAGCACAAAGAAAGATCAATGTACTGTTAGTGTAATATGTGATAATATTGATATTAAACATAACATAATGGATGGCTTATTGTTTTCAGGTGCCTTTATATATGATGGATACCAAGAAAATACAGACGGATCTATCATTGTTTGTGACGGAAACATTTCAGTTTATGGATGTGAATTGCCAGATTTAAAGTATGAGAATTATATATCCAATTCCAATGCCACTATAATAAAAAAGTAGGACAATTGTCCTACAAAATTTGAATATTATTTTTTAAACATGTATCGACCATGTCTTCAGGCCATAAGCTTGCCTGGACTTCTCCGATATGTGCTTTTTTAAGTAGAAGCATACATAGTCTGGATTGACCGATTCCTCCGCCTAAAGTGTATGGTAATTCTTTATTTAGAATGGCTTTATGGAAAGGTAATTCGCATCTTTCCAAACAGTTTTCTTTTTTCAATTGTTCTAATAATGTATCTTCATCCACTCGAATTCCCATAGAAGAGATTTCTAGAGCACTTTGTAGTGGTTCATACCAGAATAGGATATCTCCATTTAGTGTCCAGTCATCATAGTCTGGGGCTCGACCATCGTGTTTTTCATTGTTTGATAATTTATCACCAATTTGCATCACAAATACGCAACCATGTTCTTTTGTGATGGCATTTTCTCTTTCCTTTGCGTTCATATTTGGATACATATCTAATAGTTCCTGAGTTGTGATAAAGAAAATTTCATCAGGTAAATGATTAACTGCCTGAGGGTATTTGTACCAAACTTCATGTTCCATATGCTTGATGACTTTAAAGATAGTACGTACATGTTGTACTAATGTTTCTTTTGTGCGTTCATTTTTAGAAATGATTTTTTCCCAATCCCATTGATCGACATAAGTAGAATGAATGTTATCTAATTCTTCATCTTTACGAATGGCATTCATATTTGTATATAAGCCTTCATGTAATTTAAAGCCATATTGCTTTAAAGCCATACGTTTCCATTTTGCTAAAGAGTGCACAACTTCCATTTGTTCACCAGGAAGTTCGTTCATGGTAAAAGATACGGGTTTTTCTGTACCATTTAAGTTGTCGTTTAAACCAGAACTTTGTGTAACATATAAGGGTGCTGAAATTCTTGATAAATTTAATTCTTTACCAAATTCATATTGAAATGTATCACGGATATATTTAATAGCTTCTTGTGTCTCTCTAACAGTTAATACTGGATCGTAGTTTTTAGGTATAATAAGTTTCATACTTTCATCTCCTTAATGTAAGTATTGTATCACAAAATATGAAAAGATTTTCAATTTATTTTGTGATAAAATCATTTTATGAATATTCTATTTTCAATTAACGCAAAATTCATAGATTTGACAAAGACATGTATACGTTCCATCATTCGGTTTGACAAAAATATTGATTTCTATATTTTGCATCATGACTTAAATCAAAAACACATGTATGATTTAAGACGTTCTTTTTTTGAATGTACTTTTCATTTTATAGAAGTAAAGGAAGAAGAATTTAAGGGGTTTCCTATTTCATCTCGATATCCTCTAGAAATTTATTATCGATTATTCGCTTCGGATTTGTTGCCTAAGACATTGGATCGAATTCTTTACTTGGATGTGGATATTGTTGTGATTCAAAGTTTAAGGGAATTGTATAACATGGATTTTGAAGGTAATTTTTATATCGCTTCGAGTCATGTAAATGAGCGTATGACGCATTTAAATGCGAAAAGATTAGGGCTAAAAGAGGATGTACCATATATCAATACTGGGGTTTTGTTGATGAATTTAGAATTATTGCGTAAACAATTAAATAAGCAAGATATTTTAAATTATGTGAATGCACATAAGAAAAATCTTGTACTTTTTGATCAAGATGTATTGACGGCATTATATGGAGATAAGACAAAACTAGTAGATTCTCGTAAATATAATTTGAGTGAGAGAATGATGAATTTCTATAATCTAAGAAATCCAAGAAGTAGGATAGATCTTGATTGGGTGAAACAGAATAGTGTTATCATACATTATTGCGGAAGAATGAAGCCTTGGAAAGGTAAATATATAGGATGTTTAGATTGTTTTTATAGGGAGTTGGAAAAATGAGAGATAGGTTTTCAAATCGTTTAGGATTTATTTTAATTAGCGCAGGATGCGCAATAGGAATTGGCAATGTTTGGCGCTTTCCATATATTGTAGGACAATATGGAGGTGCTGCATTTGTTTTGATTTATTTATTTTTTCTAGTCATATTAGGATTGCCAGTTATGGTTATGGAGTATTCGGTAGGACGTGCCAGTCAAAAAAGTGCAGCACTTTCTTTTGATGTATTAGAGCCAAAAGGAACAAAATGGCATTTTATGAAGTATGTGGCAATGGCAGGAAATTATATACTGATGATGTTTTATACTTCGGTTTGTGGATGGTTGTTTTATTATTTCTACAAAATGTTGATAGGGGATTTTAATGGATTAAATGTTGGGCAAATTAATAATGAATTTGGCTTAATGTTGTCGAATCCCTTGATTCAAGTAGGTATGATGTTTCTAGTTGTTTGTATTGGTTTTTTCATTTGTTCAAAAGGCTTGCAGAATGGCGTGGAAAAAGTATCAAAGTATATGATGTTGAGTTTATTGGCGTTGATGCTTGTGCTAGCTGTTCGTTCACTCATTTTGCCAGGGGCTATGGAGGGCGTAAAGTTTTACTTGTTGCCTGATTTTTCAAAGATGCAAAATGTATCGGATGTCGTATTCGCGGCCATGGGTCAAGCTTTCTTTACTTTGAGTTTAGGAATTGGTGCTATTGCGATATTTGGAAGTTACATTGATAAAGGCAAGAAGTTAACATCTGAGGCCATTACAGTTGTGTGTTTAGATACATTTGTTGCATTGGTTGCAGGCTTTATTGTGATTCCTTCTTGTTTTGCGTATAATGTGGATCCTGGGCAAGGGCCTGGATTGATTTTCCAAACATTACCTAATATCTTTGCGAATATGCAGTTTGGAAATATTTGGGGTGCTTTGTTCTTTTTGTTTTTGAGTTTTGCCGCATTAACTACAATTATTGCGGTATTTGAAAATATCATCACGATGACAATGGAATGGACAGGATGGTCTCATTCAAAAACAATCAAAGTAAGTTTTGTGCTTGTTTTTGTGTTATCTTTACCATGTGCATTAGGATTTAATGTATTATCTTTTGTTCAACCTTTAGGTGCTGGTTCAACCATTCAAGATTTAGAAGATTTTATTGTATCGAATAATCTATTACCTTTAGGATCACTTTGCTATGTATTGTTTTGTACATCTAAATATGGATGGGGATTTAAAAACTTCTTAAAGGAAGCTAATTGCGGAGAGGGAATTTCTTTTCCTAAACAAGTTGGTTTCTATGTTTCATATATCATTCCTGTCATTATTTTGGTAATATTTATACAGGGATATATCTCTAAATTTTTGTAGGAGGAGCCATTATGATTAAAAAGAGAAAAGTAGTTATTGTTGGTGCAGGAAATGTAGGTGCAAGTACAGCTTTTTGCATGATCAATCAAGGGATTTGCGATGAAATTGTATTAATTGATATGAATACAGAAAGGGCTAAAGGTGAAACATTAGATATGATTCATAGTATTGCCTTTATGAATCGTAATATGGAAATTAAATTAGGTGATTATACAGACTGCAAAGATGCAGATGTTTTGGTTATTACCGCAAGTGCTCCAATGGGCAAGGAAAACGATCGTTTAGTGGCTTTAAAATCAAGCTCTAAGATTGTTACAAGTATTGTTTCGAGTGCTATAGAAAATGGATTTGATGGGTTTATTGTAGTTGTTTCAAATCCAGTCGATATTATGACTTATGTGGCTTATAAGGTTTCTGGTTTACCAGCAAATCAAATCATTGGTTCAGGAACGTTATTAGATTCAGCTCGTTTACAATGTCATATTGCTGATTGTATTGATGTAGATCCAAAGAGTATTCATGCTTATGTTTTAGGTGAACATGGGGATAGTGAAATGATTCCATGGAGTACAGTTCGTGTGGGTGGTAAAGACATTTACCAAATCATTAAAGATAATCCAACACGCATGAATGAGGGGATGTTTGAAAGTATTCATGAAGCGGTAAAGAAAGATGGTTGGGAAATCTTCAATCGTAAAGGAAATACATGTTATGGTATTGCCGCAAGTACAACACGTATTGTTCGTGCATTGATGTTTAATGAATCCGTAGTACTTCCTATTTCTACGTATTTAGATGGTCAATATGGACAAGATGGTGTATTCACAAGTGTACCGGCTATTTTAGATGCGACAGGTGTCAAAGAGGTTGTTGAGATTGAAATGACAAAAGGAGAAAAAGAGCAGTTTGATGCTTCTTGTAGTCATCTACAAAGTTTTTACAAGGAAGTTTAAGCTTCCTTTTCTTTTAGTGGTGTAGGAGGTGTTAGGGTTGGCACAAGGACAAAAGTTAATGACATCTGGATCGATTCCTAAGCAGATGGTTTTCTTTGCGTTACCTATTTTATTAGGAAATTTATTTCAGCAATTATACAATACTGTGGACTCCTTAATTGTTGGAAACTTTTTGGGGAGTCAGGCACTTGCAGCGGTGAGTTCAAGTGGAAACATTATATTCTTGATGATTGGCTTCTTTAATGGGGTTGCGATTGGTGCAGGTGTAGTCATTTCGCGTTATTTTGGCGCAAGAGAAATAGAGCGTATGCAAAATGCGATTCATACAACGGTTGCGTTTGGATTGATTGTAAGTTTTATTATGACACTTATTGGTGTTTTCTTTACACCTACATTGCTTCGTTGGATGGGAACTCCAGATAGTGTGATGGCAGCTTCGGTAACTTATTTTAAAATATATTTTTTAGGTTCTTTTGGATCGATAATGTATAACTTTTTTGTAGGAATATTGCAGGCTGTAGGAGATAGTAAGCATTCGTTATATTATTTGATTGTATCAAGTGTAGTGAATGTTGTCTTAGACTTATTCTTTATTGCGGTACTTAAGATGGGTGTTGGATCGGCTGCTTTAGCTACAATTATTTCGCAATATATTTCAGCGGGTCTTTGTCTCAATTTATTGTTGACGACAAAGGGAACGCATCGTATTGTTCCTTCTAAAGTGAAAATTCATAAAGAGCTTTTAGGTGAGATTTTGAAGTATGGTTTGCCAAGTGGATTTCAGAATTCAATTATTGGTCTAGCGAATGTTGTAGTTCAATCGAATATCAACTCTTTTGGCGATATGGCGATGGCTGGATGTGGAGCGTATTCTAAGATTGAAGGATTTGCGTTCTTGCCGATCACTAGCTTTACAATGGCGCTTACAACGTTTGTCGGACAGAATTTAGGGGCTCGCCAATATGATCGTGTTTTAAAGGGTGCTAAGTTTGGTATGATTTGCTCGATGACTTTGGCAGAAATTATTGGTGTAATCATCTTTGTTTTTGGTCCTCAGTTTGTTGCAGCCTTTGACGCAACACCCGAAGTTATTCATTTTGGTACTTTGCGTGGACAAACGAGTGCTTTCTTCTTTTGTTTATTAGCGTATTCACATTGTGTGTCGGCTATTTTAAGAGGGGCTGGGAAGTCAATGGTTCCAATGATTGTAATGATGGTTTGTTGGTGTTTTGTGCGTGTTACAGGTCTTACAATCATGGGGGCTTTAGTGCATAATATTTGGTGTGTATGTTGGATTTATCCAATTACTTGGTCTTTATCAAGTATCACGTTCTTTATTTATTATCATAGGGTAGATTGGCTTCATGCATAAATTTGACAACTGAATTTAATAAGTGATAGACTTATATCGAGGTAGATAGTTATGAAATCAATGTTAGAAGAATTAAAAGATGTAAAAATAAAAAAACACACAGTTACATCTATTGAATATGATTGCAAGTCTGAAGAAAAAGAGGACGCAGTATTTGATCAGGTTCATAATATTGTCACAAATCATTTAGATGACTTCACAAAAATCACTTTTGATGTGGAAGCGGATCACAAAGTAAAAGTAGAAATTAGTGAAAACTAGTTGGACCATTTTAAAAAATGGTCTTTTTTTTGTTTTTGTATAGTTTTGATAATTATATATTTGATACAATGAGTACAAGAAAGATATGTAGGTACTATAATATGATAATTAAGAAAATAACATCAAAACAAGATGGGTTAAACTTAGAGATTGCGATTATGGAGTGCAAGAATCCAAAAGGAGTCGTACAGTTTTCGCATGGTATGGCCGAGCATAAAGAGCGTTATTTTGACTTTATGCGATATTTAAATGATCGTGGTTATGTTTGTGTGATTCATGATCATAGAGGTCATGGAAGTAGCGTGAAATCAAAAAATGATTATGGATATTTCTACACTGAAAATGCGGATTATATTGTGGAGGATTTATTCCAGGTTACGGAATATGTACGTGAAATGTATCCTGGATTAGAGATAACGTTATTTAGTCACAGTATGGGGACTTTAGTGGCTCGTTGTTACTTAAAGAAATATGATGCATATATTGATCAACTGATTTTGTGTGGTCCTCCTACTGAAAATTCGGCGGCAACTCTAGGTTTGGCATTGGCAAAAATAATAAAGCCTTTCTATAAGGAGAAGAAAGGAAATGGCTTATTGAATAAGATGGCTTTTGCAGGATATGAATCGGGTAATCGTTGGTTGAGTAAATGTGTTGAGAATGTAGAGCAATATGAAGCAGATGAATTGTGTGGATTCTTATTTACAACGAATGGTTTTATTAACTTATTTCAATTGATGATCAAAGCCTTTGATAAAAAAGGATGGAATGTCACTAATGAAAACTTACATATATTTATGATTGCAGGTCAAGAAGATCCGGTCATTCAGGGTAAGGATAAATTTGAACAATTGAAACAATTCTTAATGGGTGTTGGATATAAAAATGTATCTAGTAAATTATATCCGACTTTAAAACATGAAATCTTAAATGAAAAAGAGAATCAAATAATTTACGAGGATATATATGAATTTATAAAAAGTGCCAAGGATTAATCCTTGGCATTTTAGATACAAAAAAACTCGCACTTGCGAGTAGTTTTTTACATGGAGCAGGTGATGAGAATCGAACTCACGTAGTCAGCTTGGAAGGCTGAAGTTCTACCATTGAACTACACCTGCAAATATAAGTGGTGACCCGTGGGCGATTCGAACGCCCGACCCTTTGATTAAAAGTCAAATGCTCTACCAACTGAGCTAACGGGTCACAAGTGGTGCCGACTATAGGAATTGAACCCACAACCTACTGATTACAAGTCAGTTGCTCTACCAATTGAGCTAAGTCGGCATTTAAATGGTGGAGGTTAACGGGCTCGAACCGCTGACCCTCTGCTTGTAAGGCAGATGCTCTCCCAACTGAGCTAAACCTCCGTAAGTGCCTATTTATAATATCACCGAGTTAAAATAAATGCAAGCACTTTTTGTAAAAATTATTTGAATTTTTGTTTTACTAAGAATCAAGGCTAAAATAATAGACAAAATCACAATGATCAATGTTTCTTTTGTTCCTTTATATAGGACTACTACAAGGAATACATAGAGTAAAAAATTTAAAATGGTCGTACTGGATAGTGTGTTATCTGTATAAGTGAAGCATGTGCTAAATAGTATGGCTAAAAGAATGGTTGAAAGAATCCATCCTTTCGTATCTTGTCGATTGGCTGACCATACTAAATAACTAAATATTGTCCAAATTAAAATGAATAATATCCATGTTAGAAACATATCTTTTGGTATTGTGTGTGTTAGAATCATTGAGAATAGTGAATAACTTACAAAACAAACAATACTGAATAGGGTTGTATTTAATATAGATGTTTTTTCAGAATGTGAATAAAGTGAGATAATGCAGTTTGTGAAGATCCATAATGGTAAGTTTGATAATAATTTAGTTGGATCAAAATATGCGATAAATGGCTTAATACATTCTATATTTACTGGTATAAAGGATAAGAATCCGAATACTATAGCTATTAAGACAATGCAGATTGTATATAGCCATGTGTTGTTGCTGTTTTTTCTTTTCATTATTTTTTAACCTTCTTTGAATAGATTGTTGCGATGGCTAAAAATAAGATACCTATATATAGGAATGTATAAGTCAGGTTATAAGCGAATATAAATAAGCAGATGGCTGCGATTGAATATAAGATTGATGATACGATATTTTTGTTCATAAAGGTCCTCCTAATGGAACAAATTATATCACACAAAAAGAAAAACTCCCATTGGGAGCTTTTGAAACAGCATTAAGAGAAAAGGGAATAGGATATGAATAAGTGTTCTGCTGTTTACGGTTTAATGTTAAATGATTTTCCTTAAATTGAGCTTAATCTTCCATGCGGGATAAAAGAATCATTAATCCTGCAGAAACTGTATTGATTGGATCGTCTGTGACAAAGATTGGACATCCTATTGTGTTTTGTAGATAGGAAGATAGTCCATTCAATAACATGGATCCACCACAACATATGATTCCGCGAGTTTTTACATCTTGCTGCATTGTGATTGGCAAGCTAGATAGAAATTGTAGAATCCAGTTGGCCCATTGTTGTACTAAGGGTGTTAGGATTCCAACTATTTGATTTTCGTTAATGATTGCGGATTTTAGTACATGACTATTTTGGTCCATGCCAACAACTTCAAGACTTTTGGGGTCTTGCTGAATATTTACCTGTCCAATCTTACGTTTGATTTTTTCGGCTTGTTTTGTTGATACATTCATGTTGTAGGATTTAAATAGCCAGTTTTTAATGGCGATATTAATTGTACTTCCAGATACGTTGCAACGAGATTTTTTGATCATCTTGCCGTTTTGGAAGATTGCAATATCGCAGTTTGAAGAACCAATATTTAATACACAGCTAGCAACGGGTAAAAATAAATCGAGTTTTGCGCCAATAGCAGCAATCCAGATTTCTTGTTCAAAATAAACGCGGTAAGCACCTAAATCTTCAAGGTGTTCTTTCAATATGTCGCATGATTCTTTATTGAAACTAGTTGGATAACTTACCAACAAAACGGTTTTTTGAAACATACGAAAAGCTTTGTGTTCATATAGTAGTTGTTCTAGGAGTATGTCTAGAACGTCAAAGTTAATTGGATTTTCACGTAAAGGAGATATTACTTTAATATTTGGATCCATGGATCCGATTAAATCCTTAGCGTCTTCACCAATGCCTAAAACATGATTTTGCTCATCAAGCGCAACCATGCATGGCTCATTATATAGTAGACCATCTTCTTGTGTACAAAGCCGGATGTAGTTTGTACCCAAATCAATTCCCATTTGAATCATGTAACCCCTCCTAATATATGCCTATATTTTACACCAGGTTAAATTGTGATACAATATGCATGCATTCCTACATATATAAATGAACAAAATTGAAAAAATCCAAATACCGAATATAAAGGATACATCGCTTTTGGTGGTGCTGGACTCTATTGAGTTAGAAAAAACTTTAGGCTATCATGATTTATTTTTGTTGTGGAGTCCAACGTTTCAAAAAGCAGGTATTCCTGTATATATTGTTTTTCCAGATGAACCGAACCAATTGAAAGAGTATTGTCAGTATTATAATACATATATTCATTATGTTTCAGATTTTGAATTGATTAAACGATTGGATTGTATCCAAGAAAAGATTGTGTTTGGTAAAAAATATTCAGTGATTTTGTCAAAAATGTATGTTGTGCATAATGGATATTTGTTTGAGGAACAAAAAAGAATAAATAATAAAACAATAAAAAAGCTTTATATAAAGGCTCTTGAATTAAAATTTGAAAATTTTATAAAAAAAATTAAAAATTCCGTTGACATCCCCGATATCCTTTGGTAATATAAGTGAGCGCAAACGAGTTTGCGATAAAAAAACATGGAGGTTTAGCTCAGTTGGGAGAGCATCTGCCTTACAAGCAGAGGGTCAGCGGTTCGAGCCCGTTAACCTCCACCATGTTGATGGAGAAGTAGCGAAGTGGCTAAACGCGGCTGACTGTAACTCAGTTCCTTTTGGTTCGGCAGTTCGAATCTGTCCTTCTCCACCACTTATTGGGGTATAGCCAAGCGGTAAGGCACAGGACTTTGACTCCTGCATTTCCCTGGTTCGAATCCAGGTGCCCCAGCCATTATTTGTTGCAGGTGTAGTTCAATGGTAGAACTTCAGCCTTCCAAGCTGACTACGTGAGTTCGATTCTCATCACCTGCTCCATTTATTTTAATCCCTTTGTATGGCAAGTTTTGGAGGTTTAGCTCAGTTGGGAGAGCATCTGCCTTACAAGCAGAGGGTCAGCGGTTCGAGCCCGTTAACCTCCACCATTTAAATGCCGACTTAGCTCAATTGGTAGAGCAACTGACTTGTAATCAGTAGGTTGTGGGTTCAATTCCTATAGTCGGCACCACTTGTGACCCGTTAGCTCAGTTGGTAGAGCATTTGACTTTTAATCAAAGGGTCGGGCGTTCGAATCGCCCACGGGTCACCACTTATATTTGCAGGTGTAGTTCAATGGTAGAACTTCAGCCTTCCAAGCTGACTACGTGAGTTCGATTCTCATCACCTGCTCCATTTTGTTTATAACAATCTTCTGATTGTTCTTTTTTTTAAAAACTGGAGAAGTAGCGAAGTGGCTAAACGCGGCTGACTGTAACTCAGTTCCTTTTGGTTCGGCAGTTCGAATCTGTCCTTCTCCACCACTTGTTAATAACACAACTTAATAAAGTTGTGTTTTTTTTAAATTTTACTTGGATATTTAGCACTTTTTTGTTAAAATGGTAGATGGCATATTATGCCTAACATCATTTCATTTTTTGATAGAAGGAGGAGTGTAGGATTCATGGCTAAACAAGATATGATCGAAATTGATGGTATCGTAGTTGACACTTTACCCAATGCAGCTTTTAAAGTTAAATTGGAAAACGGACACGAGATTCTAGCTCACGTTTCTGGTAAAATCCGTATGCATCACATTCGCATTTTACCAGGTGATCGTGTTACCGTTGAAATTTCACCGTATGACTTAACACGTGGGCGTATTACATTTAGACGCAAATAAGGAGACGAATAAAGATGAAAGTAAGACCATCTGTTAAACCAATCTGCGACAAGTGTCGAGTAATTCGACGCAAAGGACGTGTGATGGTAATTTGTGAAAACCCAAAACACAAACAGAGACAAGGAAACT
>NZ_JACRWH010000039.1:0-19705 GCF_014306155.1 Holdemanella hominis
TGGCGATAGCAAAGTGGACACACCTGAACTCATCCCGAACTCAGAAGTTAAGCACTTTCACGGCGACAATAGTTGGGCTTGCCCCTGCGAAGATAGCTAGCTGCCGGGTCCTTTTTTTTGCCTTTTATATTCAAAAGCCAAGTCTTTTATTTACTTAGACTTGGCTTTTTCCTTGCACATTTTTTCACATATCATGAATAGATGTTTATGGTATAATAAAATGTAAAGGAGGTTTATTATGGACCAAAAGTACATAACAATACAAGGTGCTCGTGAAAACAACCTTAAAAATATAAGTTTAAAACTACCCAAAGATAAATTAGTCATTATGACAGGCGTTTCTGGAAGTGGAAAAACGTCCCTAGCCTTCGATACCATTTATGCTGAAGGACAACGTCGATATATGGAATCTCTATCCGCATACGCTAGACAATTTCTTGGCAATAGCGAAAAACCTGATGTTGATCAAATCGATGGATTATCACCAGCCATCGCAATTGATCAAAAAACTACATCTAATAATCCACGTTCAACTGTAGGAACAGTTACCGAAATTTATGATTATCTACGTTTATTATATGCACGTATAGGTGTCCCTTATTGTCCTGATCACCATATTCCTATTACTGGAAATACTATTAAGGAAATGATTGATAAGATCATGGAACTACCTGATAAAACTAGATGTACAATTTTGAGTCCTGTTATTCAAGGTAAAAAGGGATCACATAAAGATCTTTTAGAAAATTTAATGAAAGAAGGCTATATTCGTGTTCGTATTGATGGAGAAATTAAGTATCTTGAAGAACTTGAACCTTTAGATAAGAACAAGAAACATTCAATTGATGTTGTTGTTGATCGCATTGTAAAGAGTGATGATCGTTCGCGTTTTCATGATTCATTAGAAACTGCACTCAAATTAAGCGATGGTTTAGCTATTTTACTAACGAATGATTCTGAAACATTATTTTCAAGCAATTATGCATGTAAAGTGTGTGGTTTTTCTGTACCTAAACTAGAACCTAAATTATTTTCATTTAATGCGCCTTTCGGAGCTTGTCCAGAATGTAAAGGACTAGGTATTACACAGAAAGTAGATCTATCTTTGTTGATTCCGGACGATACCAAATCAATTGCCCAAGGAGGCATTCATTATTATAAAAATATTGTAAATACAGAAAATCTAGAATGGCAGAGAATTCATGCGCTTATTAAATATTATGAAATAGACATGGATACACCTATCAAAGATTTACCTAAGAAGAAGCTTAACTATTTATTATATGGTTCAGATGTACCAATCGCATACCAGTTGAATTCTCGTTCGGGAATCGTCTCAACAAAGCTAGAATGCATTGAAGGTGTTTGCCCTATGATTGAACGTAGATATATGGAAACTACTTCAACGATGTCTCGAGAATGGTACGGTTCTTTCTTGGCAGATGCTCAATGTCCGAAATGTCATGGAGCACGATTAAATAAACAGGCACTATCTGTACTTGTTGGTGGAAAAAACATTTATGAATGGACGCAAATGAGTATTAGTGAAGCCATCGATTTTATGGATCAGTTAGAATTAACGCCAACACAAGCTAAGATTGCAGAGTTAGTGGTCAAAGAAATTAAAAACCGTCTTTCATTTTTAAATCATGTTGGACTTAGTTATTTAACTCTTGATCGTTTAGCATCCACTTTATCAGGTGGAGAAGCGCAACGTATTCGCTTGGCAACACAGATTGGATCCCGCTTAACGGGTGTTATGTATGTTCTGGATGAACCAAGTATTGGTTTACACCAAAGAGACAATGATCGTTTGATTGGTGCGTTAAAAGATATGCGTGATTTAGGCAATACATTAATTGTGGTTGAACATGATGAAGACACAATGCGAGCAAGTGACTATATTGTGGATGTAGGACCTGGTGCCGGTGTGCATGGCGGACAAATTGTTGCGGTGGGAACACCGGAAGAAATTATGCAGAACGAAAACTCAATTACAGGAGCTTATTTAAGTGGACGTAAAAGAATTGAAGTGCCGACAATACGTCGCAAAGGAAATGGCAAGAAACTAAAGATTGTGAAAGCGAGTCAAAACAACTTAAAAAATGTGAATGTAACTATTAAACTTGGTACATTTACTGTTGTGACTGGTGTTTCAGGAAGTGGGAAATCGTCATTAGTTACAGAAGTGTTAACACATGGTTTACAACATGCACTAGGGCGATTAAGAATTAAGCCAGGGGTATGTAAAGAAATTCAAGGAATCGAAAATATTGATAAAATTGTTGAAATAGGACAAGATCCAATCGGTAGAACGCCACGTTCAAATCCTGCTACATATACAGGTGTATTCGATGATATTCGTGATTTATTTGCGCAGACAAAAGAAGCTAAAATGTTAGGTTATGATAAAGGACGCTTTTCATTCAATGTGAAAGGTGGACGTTGTGAAGCCTGTCAAGGCGATGGAATTTTACGTATTTCTATGCACTTTTTACCAGATGTTTATGTACCTTGTGATCAATGTGGTGGAAAGCGTTACAACGAAGAAACATTACAAGTTCAGTATAAAGGTAAGACGATTGCGGATGTATTGGATATGACGGTTGAAGAAGCCTTGGAATTCTTCAGCAATGTTTCAAAAATCAAACATAAACTACAAACATTAAACGATGTAGGACTTTCTTATATTAAGTTAGGTCAAAGTGCTACGACTTTATCTGGTGGTGAAGCACAACGTGTTAAACTGGCAAGTGAACTTCAAAAGAAGGCAACAGGAAAAACATTATTTGTGCTTGATGAACCAACAACAGGTTTGCATAGTGATGATGTAAAGAAATTGATTGATGTTCTACAACGTCTTGTAGAACACGGTGATACAGTATTAGTTATAGAGCACAATTTGGATGTGATCAAATGTGCAGATCAAATTATAGATATGGGACCTGAAGGTGGACAAGGAGGAGGAACTGTGATTTGTACGGGAACTCCAGAAAAGGTTGCTGCATGTAAAGAGAGTTATACAGGTCAATATTTAAAACCAATGCTAGAAAAAGGAGGAGACCATGGCAAAAGTAATTGTTCGTGATTTAGCTAAAAAATTCATGTGGACTATTGTAACTGGGGATTCAGACTCATTAAATCGTCCATTAACTTTGGCAGATACAAACCGCCCTGGATTAGAATTAGCCGGATATTTTCCAGACACACAAACAAAACGTCTTGTCGTACTTGGAGATAAAGAAATAGGATATATCGAAGAGCAGATGGATGAAATTTCTCAGCGTCGTTCTTATGAATTTTTGACAGGAGATAGTACACCATGTATTGTGGTTGCACATGGGCATGAGTGCCCTCCTGTTTTAAAAGAGATAGCACAACGTAAAAATTTTCCTGTGTTTAAAACAGAATATCAAACATCACACGCAATCGTTAGTATCACAAACTATTTGGATGAATGTCTTGCAGAATCTGTAGTCATTCATGGAGAGTTAGTGCGTGTATTTGGTGTTGGTGTATTGATTACCGGTCGAAGTGGTATGGGAAAAAGCGAAATTGCCTTGGAACTTATCAAACGAGGCCATCAATTAGTCGGTGATGATCGTATTGATTGTTACAAAATACACGATGATTTGGTAGGAAGAACGACACCTATGTTAGAAGGGTTCATGGAACTAAGAGGTGTTGGAATTATTAATGTTTCTCGCATGTATGGAGTAGGAGCTGTTGCCCATGAAACACAAATTGAATTTCAAATCGATTTAGAGCCATTTAATGATTCTTATGAATATGATCGAGTTGGAATTGAAGAAAAAGAATACAATGAGATTTTAGGAATCAAAATTTTAAAGATGACTATTCCGGTTTCTCAAGGACGACCAATGTCATCTGTTATTGAAACGGCTGTGACAAACTTCTTATTGTTGAAAGATGGCTTAGATTCAGCTAAAGAATTTGAAGAGCGAGTACTATCGCAAATATCCGAGAATAAGAAGGAGGAATTCGATGCATCTGTTTCCGAACACTAGAATTTTTGTTTCTTTTGGATCTTTAGAAATTGCTTGGTATGCCGTTTTAATTTTAACAGGCGCATTATGTGCTTATTTACTATGTCAAAGAACAATGAAAAAATGGGGATATGCACCTGAAGTTCTAGATGATTATGTAGTTCCTATGTTGTTTATTGGAATTTTGGGAGCTCGAGCATGGTATGTTATTTTTGAATGGAATTATTATTCTTCACACCTAAATGAAATTGTAGCCATTTGGAACGGTGGTTTGGCCATACATGGAGGCTTGATTGCAGGAACTATTTTTAGTTTATTCTTCTTTAAGAAACGCCACATTTCATTTCTTAGAATGTTTGATTTGATTATGCCAACTGTGTTATTGGCACAAGCCTTTGGGCGTTGGGGAAACTTTATGAATCAAGAAGCCTATGGTGGGATTGTATCTGAGAGTTTCTTTGCGCATTATCCAGTGTTTATTAAAAATCAAATGTTTATTGATGGAGCCTATCGTATGCCTACTTTCTTATTTGAAAGTGTATGTAATCTATTAGGATTCTTGTTTATCACACTTATTTTCCGTAAGCATTGGTATAAAAGACGCGGCGACTGCGGATTTATGTATATGGTATGGTATGGAATTACACGTTTTGTGGTTGAAGGAATGCGAACCGATTCTTTAATGGTATTTGGCCTTCGTACAGCTCAACTTGTATCTTTAGCTTTAATGGTTGTTGGTTGTCTTGGCTTAATGGGCGTATTTCATAAAGCTTTTCACTGGAAAAATAAACCGATTGTTTTGTTTGACTTGGATGGAACGCTGATTGATTCACAACAATTAGTTTTTGAAACATTTAGAAGAGTTTTTAAAGAATTAAAACCCGATTATGAATTATCAAATGAAGAACTATATTCATTCTTTGGACCAACGCTAGAAGTAACTTTTTCAAAGTATTTCCCAGAAGATCAGTTAGAAAGTATTATTGATCGTTATCAAGTAATCAATAAATCTTTGCATAAAAATCTGTTAAAGGAAGTGCCTCATGCTAAAGAAATGTTAGAGGGGTTAAAAGAACAAAATATACAGTGTGCGGTAGTATCAAATAAGCGTATTGAAGTGGTGAAAAGAGGACTAAAACAAGCTGGTTTAGATGGCTATTTCAAGGTTGTATTGGGAAAAGAAAATTTGCCCGAACCTAAGCCAAGTGCATCTGGCTTGATTGAAGCATGCAACTTATTACATACTAGTCATGACGATTGTATTTATGTTGGTGATAATGTTGCGGATATTGTAGCCGCAAAAAATATGGCTGCCTATTCTGTAGGGTTTAGTGTAGATGAAAAACAACGTGAAGCTTTAGAAAAAGCACATCCATGTAAGGTCATCGATGATTTAATGCAGTTAGTATCATTATGTAAGGAGGATCGCATATGGAGCGACAATACGATTTGGTAATAGTTGGTGCCGGCCCTGCTGGTTTAAGCGCAGCATTATATGGTTCAAGGGCAGGACTTAAAACTTTGATATTAGAAAATGGAGCGCCAGGTGGAAAATTGATTAAGACAAATAAAATCAGTAATTATCCAGGTATAAAAGATATTGAAGGTACACAGTTGGCAATGGATATGTTTGAACAAGCAACATCTTTTCAAGCTGAATATGCGTATGGTGAAGTCAATAAAATCGATGAAAATAAAAATGTATATTTAAACGATGGGAATGTTGTGAAAGGGAAAGCTGTCATTCTTGCGACAGGAACAAAGGAACGTTTATTGAATATTCCTGGGGAAAATGAAAATCTAGGACATGGTGTTTCTTTCTGTGCAGTTTGTGACGGTGCATTTTTTAGAGATAAAGAGGTTGTAGTGATTGGTGGAGGAAACTCGGCATTAGAAGAATCGATTTATCTTGCTGGGCTTGCGCGCAGTGTTACTATTGTGATTCGAAGAGACGTATTTAGAGCTGAAGAACATATTCAAAAACAAATTGAAGAGAACGCAAAGATTCATGTCATTAAGAAGCATATTCCTGTTCAAATTTTAAGTTCGGAAGGAAAAGTATCCGGTATTGAACTTGAAAATGTGGATACTCATGAAAAACAAGTTATAGAATGTTCAGGTATCTTCCCTTATGTTGGACAAGATCCAAATACGGATTGCGTACAAGATTTAGGTATATTAAATGAGCGTGGCTATGTTCTAGTCGATGATGATCGTCAAACAAAAATTCCAGGAATTTATGCAGCAGGCGATGTCATTGATAAAAATTTAAGACAGGTTATTACGGCATGTAATGATGGTGCCATTGCAGCACAGCATGCATTTCATAAAATAAAAGGAATTTAATAGTTCAAGAAACCAGATGGAAACATCTGGTTTTAATTTACAAAAAAGCGGCCAAAGTGATTGAAACGGCTTACAATACGCTTGAAATCAGTCACTGAAAGTGATTTAATTAAGATAAGAAAAGGATTTGAGGTGCTATATTATGTTGCCTGAAGAAGCTATCCAAAAGGTGATGGATGCGTATTACCATATTACTGGATTAAGATGCTATTTCGTGCAAGACGAGACAGAAATTAGCAGTGCAAAGGAAAAGAATTTCTTTTGTAAATGTTTAAAAACAAGTTCATCTGCATTACGTCAATGTGATGAATGTACATTTGAAAATTATACAGGAGCTTTAAAATCAAATAAACCGCAAAAGTATGCATGTCATGCTGGACTTATCAAATGGAGTGTTCCCGTATCGTTTGCAGACGTAAAAGGTGTAATTATATCAGAAGGTGTTATTACAAAGCAGCAAGGCTTAGAAGCAGAGGATTGGGTCAATCATTTGGCAGAAACATATAATGTTTCTAGATCTATACTTTTACATAACTACACAAAAGTTGTTGTGATGAATGAAGATCAGGTTGAAGAAAGTATTGAATTGATGCAAGATCTATTAAAGTACTACAAAGCAGTAATCGAGGGTTAATTCCTTCGATTTTTTTGTATAAAAAAAGCCAGCAAATTGCTGACTTAGTTATTGACTCCATGATGGAATATCGGTGTATCATCACTGATCGCTTTAAATACATAACCACGATTTTTATAGTTTTCAATGATGGCTGGCAAAGCTTCAACTGTAGAAGTTTTAGGACTTGAGTCGTGGAACAACAACATAATTTGATCGTAGTTACAATTCGTTGAGTTATCGACGATTGTTTGAGCAGGTACGCTGTTTGAAGCGGCATCCCCACTTGAGCAGTTCCAGTCAAAATATTCATAACCTCTTTCATGTACCATACTATCAAGTTTTGACATAATACCCTGAGAGTAGTTGGCAGAAACCATATTGCTTGAACCACCAGGGAAACGAATATATTTTGGAGCTTTTCCTGTGATTTGTTTAACCATATCACTTATTTGTTGTAAATCATTAAAATATGCTTCTGTAGATGAATAGACAGTCGCATAATCATGCGTATATGTATGAAGTGCAATTGTATTTCCTTGTTTTTCTGCTTTTCGAATGGAATCATTATATTTTTGATTGTTTCCAGTCACAAAGAATGCAGCTTTCGCATCATATTTCTTTAGTATCTTTAATACTTTATCTGTATTTTCACTTGGACCATCATCAAATGTTAGATAAACGACTTTTGCAGGTTCCTCAACAACGACACTAATCTTTTTCTTAGCCTTATTGCCAGAACGATCCGTTGCCGTAACCGTTAATTTATAAGTGCCTTCTTTTTTTGTCTTTACTTTTGAAGAATCGATTTTGATCTTTGGATTTAAATCTAAGTTATTCGTTACTTCAATATAAGATTTATAGTTCGGTTTTGAATCTGTATAGACATGAATTGGATCTGTACTAATAACAGGTTTTTCAATATCTTTTTTTAACGTAAGTGTCGTATCTTTCATTGTGCAATTTCCATATGCATCTTTAGCTATGATCGTCACTGTTTGTTTTTCATCTTTAGTCACTTTATTTTTAAAAGATAAGGTAACCTTTGAATCATCTTCAACACTTTCTACAAAAGAATTGGGCTTCACATCTTCTTTTAAATCGGTGGTGTACGTTTTAACTTTTAGCTTTGGCGCTTTCGTATCTTTTACTGAGACTGTACACGTTTTTTTATAGTCTTTTATTTGATAAGTAACTGTATAATTACCTACTCTTTTAGTATCGATATCACTTGAAACTTGAACACTAGAATCCGAATGATAGAAGACTTGTTGAATGTTTGTCTTTGGATCATACTCATGATTGATCTCTACTTCTGGATTTGTAGAATATAATAATATAGGATTTTTAAAAGCATAACCCATCAAAAATATCATGCATATAAATAAAAAAGCAATCAAGCCATTTCCGAAAGTATCTTTCCTTTTTTTATTTGTCATAGTTGACCCTCGAAAGATATGGTCCAGTCTTTTTTTGTGCACAAAAAATTAAATTCCCTAAACATAATTAACCCCTTTTAAACTCTATATCTATTATACATGAAATAAGAGAAATTGTTCTAAAGATTATGGTTCTTTTTTCTTGTTGTAGTTGCGCATAAATTCTTATATAATAACCTTAGAAAGGTGGGGGAAGCACTATGAAACTTATCCTAGCAATTTTATCAAATGACGATAGTCCAGTGGCAAGTAATGCACTAAATAAAAATGGTTTTTCTGTTACTAAATTAGCAACGACTGGTGGATTCCTTCGCGCAGGCAATACAACGTTGATCATTGGTTGTGAAGACGAAAAAGTAGAAGCAGCTATAGATATCATCAAGGAATATTCAAGTAAGCGAACGGAAATTGTACCTAGTACAGCTAGTTATGACATTGGCCGTTATGCAAGTTTTCCTGTGGAAGTTACTGTTGGTGGAGCCACAATTTTCGTGCTAGATGTAGCACAATTCTTAAAGGTTTAGAAAACAAAGGGGGTAGAATATAATGTTCTACCTTTTTTCTGTTAAAAAAATTGTGAATAAAGACCCATTAGGGGCTTTTTTCTGTTATGATTGAATGGTAAAGAAAAAGGAGATTAAAACGCAATGAAAATACTAGTTATCGGTAAGGGCGGACGTGAACACGCACTTGCGTATGCATGCAAACGCTCAGTTTTGTGTGATGAGTTGATTTGTGCTCCAGGTAATCCTGGAATGGAAAAAATTGGAGAATGTGTCAATGTGAAAGACAATGATGTAGAAGGTCTTGTCGCTTTGGCAAAAGAAAGAAATGTAGATTTAACCATCGTAGGTCCTGAGGCAACTTTAGCTCTAGGTGTTGTAGATGCGTTTAAAAAAGAAGGCCTAAAGATTTTTGGGCCAGACAAAAAAGCAACTCAGGTTGAATCAAGTAAGGATTTTGCCAAGAAAATTATGGCAAAATACAATATTCCAACAGCTGCATATAAAACATTCTATGATTTAGAATCTGCATGGACTTATGTACAAGAACAGGGAGCTCCTATTGTTATTAAGGAAGATGGCTTAAAAGCTGGAAAAGGTGTTACAGTAGCTTCTACGTTAGAACAGGCTAAGGAAGCCTTAGACATTGCCTTTGCAATTGAAAATAATTCGGTTGTGATTGAAGAATGTTTATTTGGATTTGAATTTTCTTTGATCTGTCTAGTACACAATGAAACAGTTGTACCTTTAGAAGTAGCCCAAGATCACAAGTGTGTATTTGATGGAGATAAAGGCCCAAATACAGGTGGTATGGGATCTTATAGTCCGGTTAAGAAGATTACTTCTGAAATTATCGATGAAGCTATGAATGAAATTATGAAACCAATGGCAAGTGCTATGGTTAAAGAAGGTGTTCCATTCACTGGATTCTTATATGGTGGATTGATGTTGACAGAAAAAGGTATCAAAACAATTGAATTTAATGCACGTTTTGGAGATCCAGAAGCCGAAGTTATTTTGCCTCGTTTAGAAAGTGATTTTGTCCAAGCTATTTTAGATTTAATGGATAATAAACCAGTTGAACTAAAATGGACAGATAAAGTCAGTCACGGTGTTGTTTTAGCAAGTACAAACTATCCTGCAAGCTCTACAAAAGGATCTTTGATTACAGGTGTAGACGATGTAGATGGATTGGTTTTCCACATGGGAACAAAAATGACAGATGAAGGATTGGTCACAGATGGAGGCCGTGTTTTAATGGTCGTTACTCTAGAAGATGACTTACAGACTGCATTTGATCATACATATAAAGAATTAGAAAAGATTCAATGTAAAGATTTATTTCACAGAAATGATATTGGAAAGAAGGATATGTAAAATGGCTAAAACAGATTTAGAAATTGCACAAGAATGTGTCATGGAACCAATTGAAAAGGTTGCCGCAAAAATTGGAATTCCTGCAGATAGCTTGGAACATTATGGAAAATATAAAGCTAAATTGTCTTTTGATTATTTAAAATCCATTGAAAATAATCCTCATGGAAAATTAGTATTAGTTACAGCCATTAATCCTACTAAGGCTGGAGAAGGAAAGAGTACGACAACTGTTGGTTTAGGTGATGCTTTAAATCGTTTAGGTAAGAAAACGATGATGGCTTTACGTGAACCAAGTTTAGGTCCAGTATTTGGATTAAAAGGTGGAGCTACAGGTGGTGGCTATGCCCAAGTTGTACCAATGGAAGATATCAACCTTCACTTTACTGGAGATATGCATGCGATTACAACAGCTAATAACTTAGTTAGTGCATGTTTAGATAATGTGATTCATCAGGGAAATGAATTGAATATTGATCCTGAAAAAGTAACTTTCAAACGTTGTTTAGATATGAATGATCGTACTTTGCGTAATATTACCATTGGTTGTGGTGCAAAAGCCAATGGAGTTGAACGTAAAGACGGATTTAATATTACTGTCGCAAGTGAAATCATGGCAGCTTTATGTTTGGCAGATGATTTAATGGATTTAAAGAAAAGATTTGGAAAAATGCTTGTGGCATATACTTATGATGATAAGCCTGTATATGTACATGATTTGGGTATAGAAGGCGCATTGGCTATGGTTATGAAAGATGCTGTATTGCCTAACGTTGTTCAAACACTTGAACATAATCCAGTATTGATTCATGGTGGTCCATTTGCGAATATTGCGCATGGATGTAACTCTGTCATTGCCACAAAAGCATGTCTAGAACTTGCAGATTATACAGTTACAGAAGCTGGATTTGGTGCGGATTTAGGCGCTGAAAAATTCTTGGATATCAAGTGTCGATTGGCTAATCTTAAACCAAATGTGGTTGTAATCGTTGCGACAATTCGTGCCTTAAAACAACATGGTGGAATTGCCTTAGAAGATTTAAAAGAAGAAAATGTAGAGGCTATGCTTGTAGGATGTGAAAACTTAGCAAAACATATTGATACCGTACAACAATTTGGTTTACCATACATTGTTGCGATTAATGAATTTGCGACAGATACACCGGCTGAAGTAGCTGCATTAGAAAAATGGTGCGAAGAAAACAACCACCCAATGTCATTATCTCAAGTATGGGCAAAAGGTGGAGAAGGTGCTATTGATTTAGCCAACAAAGTAGTTGCGTTATGTGATCAAGAAAATAACTATGCTCCTTTATATGATTTAGATAAGTCAATTGAAGAAAAAGTAGAAACCATTGCCAAGAAAGTATATGGTGCAGATGGTGTTGATTTTACAGAAGAAGCACAAGCACAAATTGCGAAGTTCAATGAATTAGGATGGGATAAATTACCAATTTGTATGGCCAAAACACAAATGTCATTATCAGATGATGGTAAAGTAATGGGTCGTCCTACAGGATTTAGAATTACAGTTCGTGAATTACGCCCAAGTTTAGGTGCAGGCTTCATTGTTGCTCTAACAGGTAAAGTATTAACAATGCCAGGTCTTCCAAAACATCCAAGTGCATTAGACATGGATGTGGATGAAGATGGTAAGATCGTAGGATTATTCTAATGTCAAAGGCTGGATGAAAAATTCCAGTCTTTTTTTCTTTGTATTAAAAAAGCTCAGACAACTAAATGTTGTTTGAGCAATTTAAATTTATTGTCTTCGAATGTCTAAATCAAGGATTTTATTTGTTGCATCATAGTGTATATTGACTAATATATTATCGTTGTTAACTCCTAAAAAAGATTTTTCTGGAGAATTTGGATCCATGGAATCAAAACCTTTCTCCTTTATTTTCTTTATGTAGTCAAAATATTCATTTTCTTCTACTTCATAATAATGAATGGCATATTTATTCTTTTTGTTGAAAACCGTTCGTGAAATAGAATCTGTTTTTGGCAATAATGAGTTTAATTCACTTACTGGAGAAGACAGATTTTTCTTTTCTTCTTTAGCATCTTCTTGGATCAAACGATTGTATTCTTTTTCTTTTGCTTCTTTTACTGTCATAGAATCATAATTTGGATTATTGGCTAAGTCTTTTTCGTTACCATTTTCATCCATGACTGTAGATGCATCTGTGAAGCCACCATTTTTCTTATTATAGAAAACCTCATCTGAATCATTGAATCCCTCAAATTCTTCAGTTAATAGTTATTTACATCCATAGCTAGTAAAGCATAATATTTAGCTTTTTTTGCCTGAACGGCCCCTGAATCTTGATCACTATCATAATATTTTCCATTCACTTCTTTTGTTCCATGTATATATTATCCATTTGGCAAACGAATAATTGTATCTGAATCACTATATGAAGAGAATGAATCATAAGCTACATTATCCTTTAGAATATACTCCTTAATATTATTTGTGTTTGTGATGGTAGGTGTAGAAGAGCATCCAGTCATTAAAAGTAGACTGTTGATTTTTGACACTACCTCCTTGAATGAAAGGACATAAAAATGAATAAGAGGATAGTTTTTAAATTACAATGTCTTTTTCTAATGTTAAACTTCATATTTGATTAGTTGAATGTCTTCTAGTTTTTCAACACCTAATCTATTGTATTTTTCTGAGAATAAACGTATAATCAATGTCTTTTATTAACGTGTTATTCAAAAAAATGACCTTTTGTTCATCAAGAATAAAATTTTTATAAAATGACTATATAATATATAATATAAATAATCCATACATTAAGACTGTGGATAAAAGATGTGTGCAAGGATGTGTGCAAGACATGAGGAAAATATCAAGAAATAAGAAAAATAAAATGACAATTATATTAATAATAGTAGTGATAGGTATTGTATTTTCTTTGTTTGTATTATATTTGATAAATGGAATAAAAAATCAAGTACCGGAAGATTTTTGGAATGTAACAGCACAGGCTTTGGATTATAAGGATTATCAAGAAGGAAAATGGAAAATATCCGTAGAGGAAAATGTAAAAGATCATCCTAGAATATTTATTCAAAATATAGAAGAAAATGCCACCGTTTCTTATGGTTTTCAAGAAGATGGAATCACATACATCTATGATCTGCAGACAATCGAAGATGATCAAACCATTAATAATGAAAAACTAACGATTCAATCGACGGATACAGAGTATAAGAAGTATTCTATGGATTATATGAATGCTATCTATCATGGACCTTTATATTTTGACACAATCACAGCTTCAGGAGATATAACAATTCAAAATGACGGTTCAGTTCTATTTGACGATACACCATTTTTAAAAGAAATGATGGAAAGAGAAAGAACTTTGATTCAAGAATTTGAAGAGAAGTTTGATTTAGATTATTCAAAGACGGATTTTGTAAATCTTCCTGAATTGTTCAAAGATGTACAGTTTGATGAAAATACAAACTACAATGAATCATTAGATGCAATACAGTATTTCAGTAATGCAGATATCAATGCCAAAGGATATCAAATTCAAACCTTTTTAGAATTAGATAAAAACGGGAATACAGGTATCCTTGGTACATATGTGGCTGAGCAAAAAATGTATGGATCGCAAGTGAATGTCACCCTTCAACCTAGAAGTATTGAGAATTGTTATGATTTGATTCCAGTTTATGATTATGATGCGGAATATACGGCATATATATCTGAAAACATGATTTATCTTTATCCAATCGATATTACAGATGAATCCTTGAATCAGGAAATGCAAAGCAACTGTCCAAATAGTGTAAACCAACTTAGTTCAGATACAAAACCAATAGAGATGTGGTAGAAAATAAAAAAAAGAGAGGGGTTCAATATGATTAAAATAGAATATATTATGACAAAAAATATGGTAGAGAATGTATTAAAAAAAATGTTTCACTCTATACTAATAAAATATTATTAATTTTCATTTTAATATTTACTCCCATCACCATTTTTTGTTGTGGATTCTTTTGTGGAACCTTACGTATCGAAGATATTCTTCTTGCCTTATTTATAGTTATATCAAGCTTATTAATTTGTTCTCAAATTGTTTGTATCATTATAACAAAGAAAAGGGTAAAAAATACCTTTGAAAGAGTACGAATAATGTATGGAGATACAGATGAATTTCCAGAAGCAATTGTTTTTGAAGAAGACGAATGGCTAGTTGAGGGAGAAAAAAGAAGTTTAAATTTTAAATATGAAGATATGGTAAAATACTTTTTTCTTGATAATCAATTATGCATCGTCACAAAAGGAAATTGTCTAGTTAATTTTCCTATAGATCCAAATTCAGAACAAGCAAAACAAATAGAAAAGCTTTTAGTTCAGAAAGGTAACGCAAAAAAAATCAGGTGGTTTTTATAAAAATTTTTAACTTTTAAAATAAAGAATCACTTTGGTACATAGAATTTATAATTTATATGTTAAGAAGTCAGAGGATATTAAAAGGAATATCCTCTGACTTCTTCAAATATAACACGTATAATTAATATAAAAGAGTTTTAACCTTCCGAATATATAGTTTCTTTTGCTTTCTCATAGGGATTAAGAGATTTAACAAATATTAAAATTAAACATTTTCATGAATAATTCCGGTTAAATATGTTTAATATTATTTTTTCAGTTATATTTTTGTTGTTCTTTGAAGCAACTTTCTGCACGTTCATTCATACAGATTAGGGGGAAAGGGTTATGTTGAATGTATTGATTATTGATGATGATTTAAAAGATTCTAAAGATCTTGAAAAGTTATGCATCCATTATTTTAATAAACGCAATATCGATTACAAGATCAGTATTGAATTAAAGTTAAATGAGAATCTGGATACCCTTTCTAATGTAGACATATTATTTTTGGATGTAGAAATCGGAAATAATAATGGAATTGAATTTTCTAAAAAACTTAGAAAAGTTTATCCGGAATTAATGATCATCATTACTTCTAAATATTCACAGTATTTGATTGATGGGTATTCTATCGATGCCAAACGATATTTCTTGAAACCAATTGATGAAAATATATTTAATGAAGAAATGGAGAATGTACTAGGTGCGACATTTCAAAAATATATGGGGTTCTATGATTCTAAAATTGCACCATATAAAATTCACTATGATAAGATTCTCTATGTTGAATTTTTAAATCGTGCAACTGTACTTCACTTTTTAAATGGAGTACAAATAAAAACAAGTTACCCTTTGAAATATTGGATTGAAAAATTAACAGAATATGGCTTTGCGCAACCTTACAAGTGTTATGTGGTAAATCTTAAATATATTTCTGGTATTAGTAAAGATGAAAGAGATCTTTTCTTATCGAACAATGAGAAAATTCCTTTGTCAAAATTTTATAAAAAGGCCTTTATTGACAATTATTATAGATCTTTATTTAAATCATTATGATGTTAATATCAGTATCTTTAAATTTATTGTTTTTAACACTTTTTATCAGGTCTTTTAGTGAATTCAAAAACAATAAATTTGTCTTGCCGGCATATATTATAGTCGTTTTAATTCAGTGGTATTTAAATCAAAATGGAATGACATTTTATGGTCGATGGATTATTCTACTTTTGAATCTATGTTACATTATGTTTATGTATAAAGGTAAAATACCTAAAAAATTGATTTACTTTATTTTTGCTTATTTTATTTTTGCGATTTCAGAATTAGTGTCGGTTCTGCTTTTAGAAATTTTTAATGTTGTTAGTGCACCAATAGATGTACATTCATCTACATATTTAATTGTGATTTTAACAACACAGATTATTTCGTATACAATAGGATTTACATTGTCAAAGTTCTATCATGATAAGAATACAATTAAGTTTACATACATTGTGTTGATTCCGATTGTTTTCCTTTTAGGGATTGCCTTATGCTACAAAGATTATCGTGAAATCCTACAGAAGAATCAAATATTCTTGAATGTTTTCTTCTTTTTAACAATTCTAATCTTCATTTCATTTTTAATTCAATATGGCTTTATTCACAATTTACAGATTAAAGAAGAACTGAAATTAGAAAAGATGGAGAATGAATTTAATGCTATAAAATTTGATATGATGGATAGAAACTATAAATCAAATTTTAATTTTATGCATTCATTGCTTCATGAAATCACGACATTAAAAAACAGGATCGAAAAATCTGGGGATCAGGCAGAATATGCACAAAGTATAGATACAATAGAAAAAATTGTATTGGAAAATTTTAATCAGATTTATTCCAATAATATCGCAATGTCTGTAGTTATAAATGAATACAAAAGTAAATTAGAAAATAAACACATAAAACTTTCAATGAATCTTCCAACAGATATTTTTTCAAGTATAAAATATGACGAACAAATTAATTTGTATCTATGTTTATTTGATATTATCTTTGAAAAAATTAAAGAAAATAGTGTTCTTAGTATCCAAGGATGTTCAACTAAACTACAAGATGTGATTAAAGTTGTTTTTGAGTCACAAGAACAATGCGATGAGTTTGGTAAACTATTCAAAGAATTTTCATATATTCAAATTTATTCATTTGAAGAAAATGGATATTTCAATGGACTTATTATGTATAAGAAATAAAAAAGTATGGACTTTAAATGGTGCCTACATCCTCGTAGGTACTTTTTTCTTTTATTTCTATTCGGAAAAGAATAAAATATACAAAAAAGGAGAATTCGTATGACAGAATTTTATGAACAAGTAAAAGAGAGATTGATGCGCTACGTAAGAATCAATACAGAATCCAATCCACATAGTACAAGTGTTCCTACTACATCTTGTCAGCATGATTTAGCTAGTGTTATCTATGAAGAGCTTCAAAAAATTGGGGCTACTAATGTATATTATGATAAAGATACATGTGTAGTATATGGATCTCTTGAGGCCAATGTGAAATCGGGAAGAGCTATTGGTTTTGTGACACATATGGATACAGCTCCGGATGCGAGTGGTAAAGATGTGAAGCCTTGGGTACTAGAAAATTATGATGGAAATGACATTGTTTTAAACAAAGAAAAAGATATTGTGATGTCACCATCTGTATTTCCAAATCTGAAACAATATATTGGGCAGGATTTGATTTTAACGGATGGTACAACACTACTTGGAGGGGATGACAAGGCAAGTATTGCAGCTGTCATGACGTTGTTGGAGTATTTAGTGAAACATCCAGAAGTCAAACATAATTTTATTTCTGTCGCATTTACGCCAGATGAAGAAGTGAGTGGACTTGCTAAAGATTTAGATTTAGAACGCTTTAAATCACCAATCGCATATACACTAGATGGAGATCATTTGGGTTATTATATGGATGAAACATTTAATGCGAGTCTTTCAACGATTGAGATTCATGGTATTTCAGTACATACAGCTACCGCAAAGGGTATTATGAAAAATGCGGTGGATATTGGAAATGCATTCTTAAATAAATTACCGGCATTAGAAAAACCACAATATACCCAAGGAAGAGAAGGCTTTTATCATGTGGTGAGTTTTAATGGGGATTGTGAATATGCCAAGATTGAAATCAACGTTCGTGATCATGATAGCTTGCAGTTTGATATACGTAATAACACATTAAAAATGATTGTGGATATGTTAAATAAAGAGTATGGAAAAGGTACCGTAAATATTACACAAAGAATTCAATATCGTAATTTAAAAGAAGCGATTGATCAAGTACCATTTATGATTCCATATTTGAAACAAGCCATTGAAAGTGTAGGATTAACACCTCAAACAGAACCATTTAGAGGAGGAACCGATGGCTCAGCCTTATCTCATAGAGGACTTCCTTGTCCTAACTTATCAGCGGGATATGAGAATGCGCATGGACGTTTTGAATATGTTCCCATTCAGTCAATGGAAAAGAATGTGGAAATCTTATTGAATCTAATTGATATATATGCGAAATGTGACTGTTAAAAAGGTCACATTTTTTTGTTGCGTACTGTTTGAATTTTTAGTATAATACACTCAGTCGCAGAGATGGTGAAATGGCAGACACGCTGTCTTCAGGCGGCAGTGCGAGAGATCGCGTGAGGGTTCAAATCCCTTTCTCTGCACCACATAAATCATGCCGACTTAGCTCAATTGGTAGAGCAACTGACTTGTAATCAGTAGGTTGTGGGTTCAATTCCTATAGTCGGCACCACTTAAACAATATACAGCCTTGATGGCTGTTTTTTATTTTTCTTCTTATTGTATAATGAATATAAAGAAATATGCATATCAAGGAGAAACAATAATATGAAAGAAGTATTTGAAGTGGGTCTTGATATCATTAAAAAGATTCATGAAACACAATTTGAAAAATTAGAACAAACTGGTCATTTAATGGTCCAGGCATTTATAATGCAATCTAAGAACACTCGTGAATTTAGTCATGAGATGAATTAGATGTGCAGATGTTAAATAAATAAATTAAAAATAAATCATAAATATAGTGCTTTAAATACATACATATGTTATTATATAGATGAGGGAAAAACATGGAAGTTGTTAAAGGAAGAGGCTATGTCTATTCCATACAGTATCATATTGTATGGTGCGTAAAGTATCGTCGTGATGTCTTGAATGGACAGGTCGCAACAAAATTAAAAGAGCTGCTGACTCAGATTTCAAAGGATAATGGTTTTCAAATCTTGGAAATGAATATGGATGAGGATCATATCCATATGCTGATCAATTGTACGCCGCAGCATTACATTCCAAATATTATAAAAGCTATGAAGGGTGTATCGGCCAGACTCTTGATGAAAGAGTTTGGGGATGATCTAAGATCCAAGTTATGGGGTGGACATCTATGGAATCCTTCTTATTTTGTAGCTACAGTTTCTGAAAATACAGAAGAACAGATTATAGAGTATATAAGAAGTCAAAAAAGAAAATAGCGAATCAATAAGGAGAAATCATCATGGAAAAGGCATTCAAGTATCGTATGTATCCAAATAGAGAACAAAGAATATTGCTGGCCAAGACTTTTGGCTACACTCGTTTTGTATATAATCATTACCTGGAAAAACGTAGGGATGCCTATGAAAAAGATGGAATCATATTGAGTTATTCGGCATGTGCTAAAGATCTAGTTTCGTTAAAGAAAGAATATGAATGGCTTAAGGAAGTGGATTCTGTGGCTCTACAGTCAAGTGTAAAGAATCTGGATACGGCCTATATCAATTTCTTTCGAAAAAAGGCTGAATATCCTAGATTCAAATCGAAGAAGACACATCGTTATTCGTATACAACGAAATATACGAATGGAAATATTGAACTCTATGAAAATAAGGTCAAGCTTCCTAAGATTGGTCTTGTAAAGATAAAGAAAACACGAGCACCTAAAGGAAGACTACTGAGTGCAACGGTATC
>NZ_JACRWH010000040.1:0-19420 GCF_014306155.1 Holdemanella hominis
CCTGTAATTTTATAAATCGATTCCAACACATCTGGTTTTGAATTCGAGAAATCATCAATTACTACAACATCATAACCACTCTCTAATAATTCAACACAAATATGACTACCAATATATCCAGTACCACCGGCAATTAAAATATTCATACGTAAAACCTCATTTCTACCAAACATTATAACCTATTTTGACAATACTACAAAATAAGAATCGCTTTACATTCCTCTTTGGTTAAAGATACAGCCTTATCCTCAAACCAAAGACAACCATTCTTCTTGTCATAATAATCAAATTTGATACTACGACCCAATCTTTTTTCCAACTGCTTCTTTTTGACCAGTACAAGTTTAGGATTTAAACACTGATCATAGATCTTAAAAGCCAAAAGAAACTGTGAAACACTATGACAAAGTACAACCCTCTCATCTTCACTCAAATTATCTATATTCTTTTGTTGTGTCAAAACAAGATTAAACTTCTTTTTCGGATCCCGATATAGGAATGGATAGTACAAATAAAACATGGACTTACACTTTTGACATTGATGCATAAAATACGAACCATCATTCAAACGAATTCTAGCGACACTATCCATTTGTGCAATCACAACCGTATCTCTTTTTATCTCAAAAACATGCCCACAATGTGGACATGTGATTGGTATCATTCTTTCTTTCATTAAATAGATCGACAAGCCGATTTTAACCACTCAGCTTCATCATTCGTTAAATAAGGACTGATCTTTTCCAATACCTCTTTATGATAGTTGTTCAACCAAGCCTTTTCTTCATTTGTCAATAAAGAAACATCCAAACCATCCAAGTCAAAAGGTACAAACGTAATTGGCTCAAAATGCATGAACTGACCATAGTTATTCACATTGCCTTTTACGACAACCATTTCATTTTCATGACGAATACCAAACTTACCTTCACAATAGACTCCTGGCTCATTAGAAGTAATCATACCCTCATCTAATACACACATTTCGTTACGATGAGGTAACACTCTCCATCTAAAGCCATTTGGTGATTCATGTACATTCAATAAGTGACCTACACCATGTCCTGTACCACATTGATAATCCACATCCTGATCCCATAGTGGTCCACGAGCTAGAATATCTAAGTTGATTCCTGAACATCCAAATAAGAAGTGTGCATCCGATAAACGAATATGTCCTCTTAATGCTTTAGTAAACCAATATCTTTCTTCTTCACTAATATCACCCAACACAAATGTACGTGTAATATCTGTAGTACCCTCTAAATATTGTCCACCACTATCAATTAGCAGCATACCCGAATTTGTGATTTCAACATTCGTTTCTGGCTTTGAAGAATAGTGCATCATAGCCGCATGTTCTTTATAGGCACAAATCGTATCAAAACTATCCTCTAAATAGTTTTCTTGTTCACTACGAAAAACTTGTAATTTAGACTGAACGCTCATTTCGCTCATCTCTATCTTACCCGCATTCTTCTTTAACCAATACATGAATTTTGTGACGGCAACACCATCTTTAATGTGCGCCCACTTTGTACACTTTAACTCTGTTTCATTCTTTAAAGCCTTCCATAAAATAATTGGACTCTCCTTAAATACAGGCTTAGCCCTTAAATTAGAAACAATCGCATAGTTTACACTTGATGGATCAACGAGTACTGAACCACTCAATGTTTTTGTAGCTGAATAAATATCGTTATAGCCACAAACAGTGACATTGTTCTTTCTAAATTCTTCTTCACTCAATTCATCCAAACGAGATGCATCCATATAAATAGAAGCTGAATCTAAAGATACGATTGAATATGCAAGCGCAACCGGGAAATTAGGAATGTCATGTGCTCTTAAATTATAAAGCCACGCAATCTGATCCACACTTGTTAGTACAATGGAATCGACTTTATTTTCATTTAAGAAAGCACGCAAACGAGAAAGTTTACTTTCCATAGATTCGCCCGCAAACTTTTCCGAATAATGGAAAGTTGGTGTACTAGGAAGCTGTGGACGATCTGTCCATACGTCATTTACTAAATCTAGATTTACATTCATATTTAAGTGTGCCAAATCAAATACAGATTTATATGCCAAGGCATCCTTTGTATTCATGACACGACCATCAAATCCAACTGTATCGTTTTCCTTTAGATTTTCAACAATATACGCATCTATTTCAGGAACTCCAGGCTGGCCCATCCTCATTAAATCAATGCCTGTACCTTCCAATTGATTTGCCGCCTGAATAAAATAACGACCATCTGTCCATAGTGCAGCCTTATCTAGTAATACAACTAAGACACCTGCACTTCCAGTGAATCCAGACATATATTTACGACATACGAAATATTCGCAAACATATTCTGTTTCATGAAAGTCAGACGTAGGAATAATATATGCCTGTACATTATTCTCCATCATCTTCTCACGTAATTTTGAAATTCTTTGAGTAATCATTTTTTAAATCCTTCTTTCCTCTATGCTAATTTCTTAAGTGCATCCACCTGGTATACCATATCCAAAAAATCAAATGCCTCACAAGAAAAACATAACACAATCATAATCAAAAATAACATCTTAATAATATATGTCACAAAATAAACTGCTTTGACACTATTCTCCAATCGCATATATTTAAAGTGTGACCACATAATAAAGAGTGGAAACATAAACAATGCACCTTGAAACAACCAATACATCCAAGTACGATTTTGTAGAAGGTATAAGATGTTGAATACCTTATGCGCATGAAAATCAATCATGAACTGATTGATCACAGCCACCGATGCATGCCCATTTAAAAAGCCAAGTGCACCTAGAAAGCTGACACCCGCAAATAAATTCGTCAAAAAGATAACGGTTTTTGCGATTTGTTTAGGCTTCTTTGTGGTAACACGATACGCCTGTGCCAAAAGACATAAGTAGCTCACAATGAAAAATATGCTATATAAAAATGAATAGAATGGAATGAAGCAATAGAAGATACAGAAAACTATCGATATACCCAACATTAAATTTCCAATGGAATCGGTTGTCGTACGATACTTCTGAATTCTACGAATTCCATTTTTATGCATTGAAAAAGCACGCGTAATCGCATTATAAACTGGTTTTGGAAGTATTGACATCAATACCACGAAAACAAACACAATACCTATCACCATATAATCGCCCATTTTATCCCTCCCCTTTAAATATTTACCTTTCTATTGTAGAATAAAAATATCATTTCGTCCAATCAGAAAGAGGTACTCATGAAACTTATATTTTTAGACGCCGACGGCACCCTATTCCATCACGAAGGCTATATTCCGGATAGTGCCATCAAAGCTTGTATTCAAGCCAAAAAAAACGGACATAAAGTCATTTTATGCACAGGAAGACAGCGCATTGAAATCTTTGGCCCGATGCTAGAAATTGACTATGATGCGATTATTGCCGGAAGTGGGGCAACCATTGAATGTGAACACAAAATCGTAGAAGAAAATGCACTCACAAAAGAAGAAAGCCAATATCTTTCAAACTACTTATTAGAAAACAACATTCCCGCTAACTTTGAATGTTCTAATGGCATCTATGCCACTCAATATACAAAAGACACGATGTTAAAAATGGTGGAAGAACAATGTGCCGGCAAAAGTGAAGAAGAAAAAGCCAAACACGGCCTTACAATTCTAACGAGCCAAATCACCGTTGTCGACAATATAAAAGACCTTGTCTACAACAAAGTCTCCGTTATTGACAATGGGAAAACGCCTTACAAAAAGATCCAACAAGATCTATCCGACAAATACGATGTGATTCCGGCAACCTTTGCACCACTAGGAAAAGAAAGTGGAGAAATCACTTCCTACCACATCAACAAAGCCACAGGCATGGATGCCGTAATCAAATACTTTAATGCTGACATTAAAGATACGATTGCGATTGGAGACGGCTTCAATGATATTCCTATGTTTGAAAAAGCACATCTGAGCATCGCCATGGGAAATGCTCCACAAGAAATCAAAGATAAAGCTAACATGATCACAACATCACTAGATGAAGATGGTATATATCATGCCTTTAAAGAATTGAATCTAATTTAAAGAATATCCTACAAAAATCATATACGATTTCTGTAGGATATTCTTTACCTTCAATTACCACATAGTTTCCAAAACACGTATGATCAGACACTTCAATCACAGTATATTCATCGATTTCAATTTGATTTATTATTCTCATAAGCAATTCTAAAATAATCCAAATAAGCTTTATATTTATCTTGTGCCGACAAACAAGTATCCATCAGATAGCCTCTTTCATAATCCCATTCTTTTAAGCCGCGATAATAAAACATTTTCAACTGATCATCGATTATAAATGGGACAATATTATATTTCAAACATTCTTTAAATAAAATCAATCTTCCAACACGACCATTTCCATCTTGAAATGGATGAATACGCTCAAACCTTACATGAAAATCGAGTATATCTTCAAAAGTCTTTTCTTTTTTACCATTATATTCTTTTAACAATCCCTTCATTCTACCTGGAACTTCTTCAGAAAGTGCTGTATTCATTCCTCCAACTTCATTTGGTACCTTTTTATAGTCGACGACCACAAACCCTTCTTTTCTTGAATCACTTGTACCATTCTTCAAAGTCAAGTGTAAATCTTTAATAAAATTCTCGCTCAAAGTAGTCTTGGCATGATCAATAATCATATCAATACATCGAAAGTGATTTGCCGTTTCAAGTACATCATCCACATTCAACACTTCATTTTCTACACCAATCGTATTTGTTTCAAAAATATATCGAGTTTGATCATGACTCAAGCGACTTCCTTCAAGACATCCAATAAAGTAACAGGCTGTTCTTTCTTCTTGTTCATACGAACTGGTTTTTTGGCATTTTCTGGAATTTTCCAAGTTTTACCGGCAATAAATGCACCATCTACACGATTCTGTGCACAATAATTTCGAACACTGCGCTCGGATATATCCCATTTTTTAGCTATTTCAGCCACTGAAAAATATCTCATAAGCAATCCTCCATCTAGTAATATCATATTATCGACAATTCTATATTACAGATATGTAATTATTTATTTGTTTTTGCTGGTAAAACGCAAAAAAAACGCCTAGATTTCTCTAAGCGTTTGTATGTTTTACTCTTCTACGATTTCACTCAAACGATCAATACCCACTTGGATACGACGTAATGTTTCATCTTTTCCTAAGATAAACGCAATTTCAATCGCTCCACCTGGAGTGAATTGTTTACCAGAAACGGCTGTACGAATTGGCCATAATACCTGTCCATTCTTCATTTCCAACTCTTTAGGAAGAGCTAATAAACATTCGTGCAATGCATCCATGCTGTCCCATTGATCAAAGGTTTCTAGAGTTTGCTTGCTGGCTTTTAAAGCTTTTAATGCAACTTCTGGAGTTGTCTTCATCTTCTTGTGACGATACATTTCTAAATCGTAATCTACTAATGTATCAAAGAAGTCAACACTTTCTTCGATTTGATTCAAGATATCAATACGAGGTTGAATGATTTTGGCAATCTCTTTTAAGTTGTATGCTCCATGAACCGCTTTTTCTAAGTATGGACGAACTGTTTCATAATATGTTTCTTCATCCATGTTTCTTAAATATACACCGTTCATCCAAGTCAATTTATCAATATCGAAAATGGCTGGTGATTTAGAAATACGGTGAATATTAAATACTTTGATCAACTCATCCAAAGTATAGATTTCCTGTTCTGTTTCAGGAGCCCATCCAAGAAGTGCGATATAGTTCATGATCGCATCCGGCAAATATCCCTTCGCAACAAGATCTTGGAAAGAAGCATCTCCATTACGTTTTGATAATTTGTGGTGTTCATCCTTCATTACAGGTGGTACGTGTACGTATGTAGGTCTTTGCCATCCATACGCATCATAAATCAAGTTGTACTTAGGTGTACTTGATAAATATTCATTTCCACGAACTACGTGAGAAATCTGCATCTGGTGATCATCAATAATGTTCGCAAAGTTATATGTTGGATATCCATCCGATTTAATCAAGATTTGTTCATCCAAAACATCTCCATCCACTTCAATACGACCATATACTTCATCATCAAAATATGTTTCACCAACATCTTTGATTGTTTGACGAATAACATAAGGTTCACCCGCATCCAATTTAGCCTGTACTTCCTCAGCACTCAAGTGCTTACAAGGATCATTGAACTTAAAAGAAATACCTAAGCTTTCAGCTTCTTTTCTTTGAGCCTCAATCTCCTCTTCACTACAGAAACAATAGTGAGCTCCACCAAGTTTAATTAAATCTTCGGCATACCCTTTGTACATAGGTAAACGTTCACTTTGAACATATGGACCAAAGTCTCCACCAATATCTGGACCTTCATCCCAGTTCAAACCACATTCTTTTAAAGTTTTATAAATAACATCTACAGCACCTTCTACCTTACGCTCTTGGTCAGTATCCTCAATACGTAATAAGAAGTCGCCACCTTCGTGTTTCGCAATTAAAAATTCAAATAAAGCTGTACGCAAATTTCCAATGTGCATATAGCCAGTTGGACTCGGCGCAAAACGAGTTCTAGTTTTATTCATAGTTATAATCATCCTTTCGCTTTCTATATAATAATACGAAACTACATTTCTTTCAAGATTCCTTCAATCAACTCCGACTTTTCTTTTCGAGACATTTGTTTAATTTTATATTCCAACTTCAAAGCCTTGGACTTCGACTCACAAGCCCTTACATACACAAGCTTACAAGGCCTTCTAGACCGCGTATATTTTGCCCCCTTACCCAAGTTGTGCGTTTCTAATCTTTTATCTACATCCGTTGTATATCCCGTATAATATGTAGAATCCCTACACTCTAAAATATATACATATTGACCTTTTTCCATATGCCCATCATACCACAAGAAAAGAAAGTAGAAAAACTCCTACTTTCTTAACTTCTTATTAATCAAATGTAAAATAATCACAAGTGCAATTAAACCTAAAGTCACATAAATATTACCATGATATTCAATTCCTGTTGGAACATGAATCTTCTTATTCTCAAACAAGAACTCATGATTCTCTACCTTTTTACCATCAATAAAGATTTCATCCTCCTTGACTTCCACAAATAAGACTTGATCCGATTTTTCATACCCATTAGGAGCCTTTGTCTCCTTTAAATACATCTTATCTTCACGCATTAAAATCGATAGAGTACCATTACCTTTAAATGTCTTTAAAGATTCTGTACAATCCTTATCCTTATAGCTTGTAAACTCGATAGAATCCAAGATTTCATCCTTAGAATCCTTATCAATCTTTTTAATAATCAACTTCTCAAACGGACGATGCTTAGGATACAACACCACATCACAATTTAACGTATCCCCATCCCACTCAGGAACACTCACTAACATCGGACTCATTCTTTCATACTCATGAATATTGACAGGATCAATAAAGTACAATCCTTCTTCTACATCTTCAAGAACAGCTTTACCTTCTTCATCCGTGACAAGAGTTTGTCCAACCATGGAATACCCACTTAATTTTGTACAAATTGCTTCCACTTCTTCAGCCAATAACTCCGTATTGAAGTCCACATCTAAATCCTGAAATTCTTGATTCAATACATAAAAGCCATCCACAAGCTTTGCGACTTGAACAACATTAAACTCAACATTCTCCTTCGAGAGTTCATCTACCGAATCCTGCAACTCCACACTAATTGAGTTTGCGTTTATCGGCATAATACATGCGATCATCATTAATATGATCAAACCAATTTTCTTCACCATTTCACCACCATTACACAAATTATTGGAATTAAAATAAAACACAATTCCCTAAAAGAATACGATTTACGCACTTTTTTCTCTTTCTTTTTAGGAAACACTCTTTTGGCCCTTACAACCAACCTTTTCGTATTGATCCCATACGGCGTACAAGTCACTAGACTCAACAAATCCCTATTCTTTTCAATACCTATATCCAAGATAGCTTCCGGTTCTACCACAATAGAATCCACCACCTCATAGACCAATTCTTTTTTACACACATGTATATAGATCAAATCCTTCTTCTTTAACTCATCCAAACGCGTAAAAAGCTTGGCACTAGGAAGACCTCTATGACCTGTTAATATACAATGCGAATTCTTTCCGCCAACAGGAAGACTTGTAAAGTCAAAATGACCAATCCCACGATTTAATACTTCATCACTCGTTCCATGATAAATTGGTAAGTCTACATCGATCACTGGAATCTGGATGGTTGCGATTACATTTGAGGATAAAGTATTCAACATCGTTTCATACTCTTCTTTTTCTTTACCAAAATACAAGTTTTGATTGTAGTTCAACCCAGCATTAAAACTCGACTCCAATATGCCCTCATCCATTTTTTCTTCTTCTAAATAAAAACTTGAAATGACATTCTCTACACTTTGATGAAAGAAGAAATTTAAGATGAGTGGCAATACACAAATCAAGAAACCCAGAAAGAATAGAATCCTATTCTTCCCTTTTCTTCTTACATACATACACCATAATACCAGCACCCGTTAGTACACAGACAATCGTCCCCATAGATCCAGTGACTGGTAATTTAGAACTCGTTTGATTCACTACTTTTAAAGCTACGCTTAAATCATTCGTACTCGCATTTAAATGCGTATTAAAACTTGTTGCCGATAGAGAAACCAATCCCTCTCCATTCGAAGTATAGTTATTGCGATCCGCTACAAATGTAGGCGTAATTTGAATCTCAATAGCTTCCTTTAATAAAGTATATCCGTCCGGTGCCTGGATTTCCTTTAAATAATACGTTCCCTGATCCAAACCTTGAATCACAAACTCACCCTTTTCATTGGATACAATCTCTTCATCTACACTATTTGAAACTACATATCCATTTGTGCTTTTCTTTACCTTTACTAACTCACTCAAATTAGAATCACGATACAACTTAAATGTAGCCCCCTCAAGTTTGACATCCTTCTCATTTGTCTTTAAACCCTTCACCTGATATGTATAGCACACAACACTATCCCAAGGCGTTTGTCCTTTAGAATTCGTTTGCGGATCATTTGAGAAATTTAATCGTACCTTATTTTCAAAACCCTTTTTTGAAATCTTTGTGGCTGACAAATCATTTAAATACGCATCATACGTAAACAAGATTGGATCTCCTTGACTACCAAGTCCTTTAAAATCATTGAATGTAACTTTAAATCCATTTGAAGATTTAGTTACACTATATGTATCAGCTGGAATAATAGTATCCTTGACCTTTACTTGTATACTATCTTCTTTTAAATATAAACTTGGATCCATTTCATCCTCAAACTCTAAAAAATAAGAAACATATCCACTCATATCCGGCACTTTCGATTCATACTTATACGGAATGTTCTGCATGATCTCAAAATCACCCATATCATTCCAACCTATATTGTTGTCATCTTCATAAATCTTCTTTACAATACTCGGATAATCCGACTTAATTTGAATCGTCGCCTTAGGATTTGCCGTATTGACCATCGTCATAGAACTTGCCGCATGACTATTGGATACATTGGTAATTTCATCAATCAAATAGAAACCATATCCCAACTTATCCAACGTGATATTTCCATTCACATCACAACTCTCTACATTCACAATATGAGCTTCCATGGAAGATATCGCCTTTTGAATCGATTCAATAAAGGTACGATATTCACTTTGACTTCCTTCGTTATCTAAAGACATCATATATTCCACTACATCTTGATCCGATACCGTTTTAGATAACTTACTTGATACAAGCTCCTTGATTTTAGATGCATACACACTATTTAAAGTATAGTGAATCGAAGTATTGTCCTTTGAATTTGTCGCATCAAATAGTTTATATACCTTAAACGACTTACCCTGCATGGATTGATTTTGATTTGCCTGAATCACAATACTCGCATTCCCCTCATTAAAATTTGCCGTCCCATGCACAACTGAAACACTTGTTTCTTTTGCGCTGACTGGACTTGTGACCATTGCCAACATCAATAGTCCTGTATAAATTAAATTTCTTTTATTCATGATTTCTCCTCAACATTAAATAGGCACCTACAACCACACACACCAAACTCATACTAGAACCTGTATGTGGAAGCTTTGTCATTCTTTCATTCACAAACTCCAAGTTCACACTTGCATCCGCATATAAGCCATCTACTTTTTCTTGATCTATATACACATCATATTGTCCTTTAACCGGTATAAAATCCGTTTTTATGCAATACACACGATCTATCTTTTGATAGCCACTTGGCGCCTTTATTTCTTTTAAATAATACGTTTCACCATTCTTTAAATCCGCAAAAGATACAACACCATCAACCGTACTCTTCTCATCAATTTTTTCTTTACACTCACTATCTTTAAATAATCCAAATACAGCACCATCCAGTAATTGATGCTTGTTGTTTTTCTTTACGATCTTCAATTCAAAAGGATTCACCTTATTTGAAAATGTAATGACAGGATCCACTCCAGAAATACTTCCATCACGCAACACTTCAAATTCAATAGGCTTAATATCCAGGGCATACCCATCTAGAGTCTTAAACTCGGTTAATGTATGTTTTCCTTTTGTCAGACCCATCCATTCAATTTCACCCTTATCATTCGTCTTTTCTTGTAAAGGAAAAGGTAAGTTTGGCATTATATGCTTAAATATGACATTTGGCAATGGAATTTGCGTACCCTCCTGTACTTTAATCAACTTTAAACGGTTCACTGTATCTTTCACACTGAATGTCTTAAATGCACTAATATGTTCAGACGTACTACTTGTACAATCTAACTTTTGTACATATACTGTGCTATCCAATAAATACCCCTGTGGAGGATCGATTTCCTGAACCGTAATCGTACCTAATGGTAAACATATCTTTCCATTCAGATCCGTATAGAAGGCATCACCACTTACTTTATACGAATCTTCCATCAGAATCTTGCCCGTCTTATCTGTCTTTAATATCCAGCTGCGTATTGGTAAAACACCTAAACTTGCTGGATCCTTATCATATAGACCTCCATAAAACTTAAATTCATACTTTGCATCTTTTAAGCTGGCCATACCCTGCGCTTTATTTCCTGTTTGGGCATCTTGTTTCACCAAAACTAAATCCACAAGATTGGTTTGTGGAACATCACGCACTTCAATTTCTTGAACCGCTTGATCTTTAACGTTAACAGTATAGATTGTTGTATCTTTTTGATAGCCATGCGGCGCTAGTATTTCATTAATGTAGTAAGTACCAATATCTAAATCTTTAATCTCGTTGGACTTGCCATTTTCATCAATTTTAAATTCACCAATCTTTTCTTTACACCCAGAATCTTTATACAATCCATAAAGAGCTCCAGAAAATGTATAGGATGCATTCGATTGATTGATCTCATTCTTTGAGCTGACCTTTAAAAGCTTTACTGAACCTGTAGGCACATATACACCATATGCCAACTTTTGAATTGGCGTTAACACCCCTTGCCAGTTATAGGCAGACCCAGCTACATCTACTAAATAGGTTGAATAATTTTTAACACTTGGCTTTGCGATGATTTCATTCCATAAACCACCCACTACTTTATTCCAGTGATACCCATCATTACTCGCCTTACTAATACAATTTGAACTATAAGCATTCGACACAAGTTCACTTGTGAGTACAATTGCTCCACTGACGCCATAACGAGATGTTAATATGTCCCCAGGACCGTTATAGCCATAGTACAAACATTTCTTTAAGTTCTCATTTTCAACCAAATATGGATCGGAAGTCACATCTCCTACTGCAGGAGATGCATTCAATCCCTGCGCACAAAATGCTTCATGCGAATTCGACAATTTCCATATTCCATTCGCAATATAGTAACCAGGCTTTTCTTCATACCGATGATGACTCATACTTACTACACTACTCGCTCTAGATTCCATCACATCTACAGTCGTCTCAAATCCTGCACTATAGCGATCTAAAATCATCAAGCCATTCTTGATCAAATACGCATCCGAATAGTTATCATAAAAGTCTTCACTTAAAAAATAAGTGGAATCACAATAATCTAATAAACCATACTCACCTGCCTTAGCTTTTCGTAATTCAATAAATTCATCCGTATTGATATTTCCCTTTTTATACTCCTCCATCATCTCCATTTCTTTTAAACTCATTCCATACGTATCCATCGTATTGGCACGAACAATACTTAAAGAAAGAATAAATACTATAAGAATACTCAAACATATATAAATCTTCTTTTTCATTCCTTCACCTCCCATTTATATATTCTTTTCTTCTCACCTATTATTTTGACAACCCAATGTGAAAAAGACATTAATTTCAAGCATTTCCTTACGATACTTCCTATCTTGTCTAAAGCGCAAAAAAACAAGCGTTTTACATAAAAAACACTTGTCAAAAAAACACAAATCGTGTATTATAAATAGGCACATTGGGGTATAGCCAAGCGGTAAGGCATCAGACTCTGAATCTGACATTTCCTTGGTTCGAATCCAAGTACCCCAGCCATGCCTATTACAGAGATACAATTCTCTGTTTTTTTTATACTTTTTTTCTTAAATTACCGACATTTTACTCTTTATTACTGCCATTATTTTGTCGGTAATGAATGATCAATTAAGCTATATGACTTAATTAACACCGAATTAAGATGTTTGACTTAATTAAAAAAGAGCAAGATTTGATTCGCTCAACAATTATATTAATGAAATAACTAAAATACTAATCGTACTTAATAATGTACCTAATAAATAATACTCTGCAAAATTTTGATTCTTAGATATTTTATCCTATCTCGCTATGGATTTTGCAGTTAATACCATAGCAATTAACGAATATTGATTACTACTAACAAGAAAGAGAGCTTTTACTAAGCTCTCTATATGTATCTATTAACGATTGAAGAAGAAGTTAGGAATTTGTTCATCATCACTTGTGTTATTTTCAACACTAGTTACAACACCTGGGTTAACAGGCGCTTGGATTTTCGGTTCTGTGAACAATGTATCATTCGCAACTTGTTTAATTACTGGTTCACTACGTCTTTTACGTTGTTTTTCTTTTGGTTCTTCAAATCCAGTAGCGATAACTGTAACGATGATCGCATCCCCTAATTGTTCGTTGATTGCGATACCGAAAATACAGTCAACATCTCCACCAGCTGCATCTTGAATTACAGCTACAGCGTTTTGTGCATCAAATAAGCTAACTTTGTCACCACCAGTGATGTTTACGATAGCTGATTTAGCACCAGAGATTTGTGCTTCCAATAATGGTGACTGGATAGCTTTTTCAGCAGCAGAAATAGCTTTGTCTTCTCCTTCTGCCATACCAATACCGATCAATGCACGACCTTGATTTTGCATAACGCTACGAACGTCTGCAAAGTCTAAGTTTACCAATGCTGGAACAGCGATCAAGTCAGAGATTGTTTGAACACCTTGACGTAACACGTTATCTGCAGCTTGGAATGCTTCTTCGATTGGTTTACGACCAATCACATCTAATAAGTTGTCATTTGAAACGATAATTAATGAGTCAACATATTTTTTTAATTCTTCAATACCATCTTTAGCATTGTTTGCACGACGACGACCTTCAAAAGTGAATGGACGAGTTACAACGGCAACTGTTAAAGCACCTTCTTCTTTAGCAATCTTAGCGATTAATGGAGCAGCACCCGTACCAGTTCCACCACCCATACCAGCAGTGATAAATACCATGTCGCTTCCTTTTACAGATTCGCGGATTTCTCCTTCACTTTCTTCAGCAGCTTTACGTCCATATTCTGGATTTCCACCAGCACCTAAACCTTTAGTTGTTTCCTTTCCTAAAACGATTTTGTTATCGCAAGGAGAGTTTTTCATAACTTGTACATCTGTGTTGCAGATATAGAAATCAACGCCCTTAACACCATCAGCAACCATGCGGTTAACAGCGTTGGATCCACCACCACCAACACCAAATACTTTAATATTTGCTACTTGATTAAATTCAGTCATATAATATTTTCCTCTCTTTTTTATTCTTCATCTGCTAAAATAGCATTCTTTAACTTCTTCGTAAATCCACCTTCACCAGTATGCGCCTTGTGATTAATAGAATCAATGCTCGCTTCTAATTCATTATTGTTTGCACTAATTCTGTCATCATGGTGAATACGGTTGATGTCTTGCCATGCATAAGCCATACCTAAGCCACACACAAATGCACCATCTCTTGCACCAATAGCTTGTTCTTGATAGATCATTGCGCTCGCATTGAACGATTTATCTAAATCCTTCAATACAGGAATGTTACTTCCTTGTCCTGTGATCACATATCTTGATTTTCCTTGGCGAACAATTGGTAAACATGCATCATTGACAGCTGCAATCCATTGACGAATACGAGGTAAACAAGCCTTTGCTAATTCATTGGCCGTAATCTCAACACGCATATCTTCTCTTTGTTCAATATAAACAATCACATCACTGTTTTCATCTTCTTGACCCGAGAAAATATTCTGCAATAATCTGTAACATACATCATCACTTAACTTATATTTTCTTTGGATATCCTCAATGAACCATAAGTATCCATAATCCAAAGTTGTACATGTCATTAAACGACCTGTACTAAATAAAGCTAAAGTAGAGTGATTCTGTTCCAAATCAATTTGGATTGTAACTCTTTCTGTGCTCTGTGCCAAAGCTGCAGTTTCTTGACCAATCGCAAATGAATCTACACATAGATCCAAGATTTCAAGATTTGCCTGTTCCACACAACGAGCATACGAATAGATTGTTTCCTTGTCGGCATATAATAAATCTACATCCATAATGAAATCTTCACATTCCTGATTTAATGGAAGTTTCTGACTCACTTGTCCATTGACTTCATAAGACACCTTATTCGCATTGACAAATTCTACATCTTCATTCAATCGTTTTTGAATGGCGTTTTTAAATCCTTGCTGAATATGGAACAAACGAATATTTTTTGTACCATCTTCAATCTGAACACGCACCTTTTGTGAGCTACGCATTACATTTACACTAGGTACAGCCAATAAGACACGCTCAATTCGATATCCTAAAGCTGCCTGTGCATTCGTTATAGCTTGACGAATGGCTGTAACAATAGCACTTTCATCGACAATCTTTTGATTTTTATCTACACCTGAACAAGCAACTCTTTCTGTTCTTAAAACGTTGTAACGAGCTTCAAATATCTCTAAAACGATAAGACGAATCTCTTGATCAGCAATTTCGATAGCCGCATAAACTCTTTTCTTACTCATTCGACGTCTCCTTTTACATACTACTAATCAATAATACCATATTTGAAACAAAAATAGAAGATTCTCTTTTTAAATTCAATAATGAAAAAAGGGCCGGCACAAGCCTACCCTTCTAATTTTTCAAATGCCTTTTCCTTAAATCTTTTCTTACACAAATAATAATCCACCAATAAAATAATCAATGAAAAATCAACTTGCACAGGAAAGAACATTTTAAATAATATACATAAAATTAAAGATAAAACATCCAAATAGACAAAGTCACGAACTAAATCATACCGCTGAAGCGTTCGATACTTTGTACGTACATTGATCAATGAAAATACAAGTGCTGCACAGCCGACAATGGCATCCACACTAAAATTCACAACATAACTCGAAAACAAGACCGCCTTTAAAAAGAACAAAGTCAATGTCACACTCATCACAAGCATCATGTTACAAATCTTTAGCTTTTCATCATCACGAATCACCATTTTTTCGGCATGTTTTTTAAACGTAGAACTCTTAGAAAAATGACGATACAAACGATCCACTTTCTTGTCGAAATTATCTTCCTTTTTTGAATTCACTAGATCAATCATCAATTCCTTTTTCGCATCGATTAAATCCGACTTTTCTATTCTTTGAATGATTACTTCTCTAGACATACAGATTCAGCTTCTTCAATCTGCACATTTGTTTCATAGAATTCCTTCAATGCGACAATCGCATATTCAGTATCCTTAACACCTGCAGTTTCAAAACAAGAATGCATCGCAAGCTGAGCCAAACCAAAGTCTACCGCATGAACACTTACCTGCGTATTGGATAAGTTACCCAAAGTAGAACCACCCACTACATCACTACGATTCGCAAAGCTTTGTACTGGCACATTCACATTCTGACATACACCTGTAAATAAAGCACGACTAAATGCATCTGTTGTATATTTCTGGTTTGCACTTTCCTTAATGACAATACCACCATTCATTGTGACAAAGTTTACGGCATCTGTCTTTTCTGCATGATTTGGATGTAGAGCATGCGCATTATCACAACTTACTAAGAAAGACTTCGCGATAGCCTGATAATATTCATCCTCCGTTTTTCCTAAACCCGCATTGATACGGTGTAATACATCTTTCAAGAATGTAGACATCGCACCCTGTTTTGTGTTTGAACCCACTTCTTCATTATCGAAGCAACAATATACATTGACACTCTTTTCATTTTCAGCCTCAATAAATGCCTTTAATGAAACGAATGCACATTGTAAGTCATCCAATTTAGGACTTGAAACAAATTCATTTTCCAATCCCCAAACTAAACCTTTTTGACGATTCACTAAGAATAAGTCTTTACCTAAGATATCTTCAGCCTTAACGTCCAACTCATCCGCAACCATTTTGTCAAAAGCGCCCTTCTTAAGAGCTCCACAAGAAAACATAGGGCACAAATCAATTTGACGATTATATTTATAACCATTATTGACCTCACGGTTGAAGTGAATAGCCACATTTGGAATCATTAAGATATCTTTGTCGATATATAATAATTTTGATTCAATCTTCGAACCATTACGAACAAGTACACGACCCGCAACGGTTAATGGACGATCAAACCAAGTGTTGTCAATCATACCACCATAAGCTTCAACGTCTAAACGCAAATATTCATTTGGACCGGCAAGCTCAGGCACATTTTTAACTTTGTATGTCGGTGAATCCGAGTGACTTGCACACATTTGGAAATGATAAGAATCCAAATCATCACCAACCTTAAACGCAATTAAACTGGAGTGGTTACGAATTGTATAATATTTTCCACCCGCTTTAACATCCCAAGCTTTAGACTCAGGAAGATACGTGAATCCAGCCTCATCTAAATATGTACGAATCGTTTTGATGGAATGAAACATACTAGGACTTGATTCAATAAATTGAATTAATTCATTTGAAATTTCGATTGTATTCATGATTAAACATCTCCTCGACTATAATTATCCACAAATAAGAAGAAAAGGCAAAATTAATTTTTTGCCTCTTTTTTCTTGATTGCTGGTAAAATCAATCCTAAAGCTGTTAATACAACTGGAGTGATAATATTTAAGACTGTAGTATACATATCCCCTGGTTTATACATACCAAGTAAGCAGCAAGCACCCGTTAATATAAAGCACCAAGCACCAAATACGATTGCGACTGTGTTGTTGTTCACAAATTTATAGTCACGGTGGAAAATATCTGTTTTCTTACGCAACATCACATAAGCAAAGAATACCCACAAGTAACGCATTGGCATTGTTACTGAGTTTAACTGAGTCAACTGACGAAGTACTGTATCTGCATTTGGAACTAAAGCCTGAGCCAAGATAATTGCACCGGCAAGAATATCGACCATGATGATACCATTTGAATATGCACCTGCATCATTCTTGTGCAATAACTTAGTTGGGATAAATTGACGAGCATCTTCGTTATCTAATAACATTCGCAAAGGCGCATCAATACTAATGACTAATGTAGAGAATTGTCCAATACAGTTACAAGCTGCATAAACAATCATCAATACATTACCCATACCATAGTATTCACCTAATCTTTGGAATGCCCAATATGAACCATTCGCATTGTATGAGTCAAAGTTAGCATCGATTACAGCTGGATCAAACATCATACCCATTGCGATTGTACCAAAGATAGCACAAACGATAACCATGATAGCCGCAAAAATCATACTCTTAGGGAAGCCTCTAGAAGGATCTTCAACTTTATTTACATAAGGTGAAATCTTTTCACATCCACCAACCGCAAATACTAAGATTGATAATGAACTGAAATATTTCCAGTCAAAAGTTGGAATCAAGTTTTTGAAACTAAAATCCATAGCTAAATATCCACCATTTGGATTGATAGCTGGAGCCGCAAACATCATTACGATATAAAGAATACTCATAACGAACATACTAGACCCAGCAATTGTAGCCATTTTCTTTAATGGGTTTAAACCACGACTTGCGACATAACTAAATAGTAATAAAACAGCTAAAGTCGCAAACTGAATAGCTTTTGTGTTAAAAGATGCATAAGTTTCTGAGTTTTGGAAAATCATCCAGCTTAATGCTTTCAAACCACCAGAACCCTTAGAAGCAATGTACGTAATGTGACATGCCCAATAAGTCCAACCCGCATAGTATGCAGCTTTAGGACCTGTTGTTTCGTGAATCCAAGAACTTACACCTCCACCTGAATTTTTGAATGCAGAACCAAGTTCACCTACCATTAATGCATAAGGAACAAAATACAACGCAAACATCAAAATCCAAGAAAAGATGACTTGAATTCCGTTGAAGTACATAAATCCGTTTAAAACATTTCCAAAACCCCATAGAGTTGAAAAACACATAAACGAAAGTGTGTACCACTTCATTTTTTGTGAATCATTCATTTTACTCTCTCCTCTTTCACTCATAAGTAATTCTACCCAACCCAAATGACATTTGTCAACTCGAAAACCAAATTCACAATTTTTTGTATACCAGCTAACTATATAAAATTCAAGTATTTTTTATGAAAAAGTTTGAAAATATAAAACGACTAGATTTTTTAGTTAGTTTTAAATTGATCTTTGAAAATGTGAATATTGGATTAAATTTAGGCATGATGAAAAGAACTTTTAAAATGCGGTTTTTTAAAAGTTCAGATGCTTTAGATGCATTGGTCTTATCTTAATAATGCAGGATCAAATGATTGTCCTGTTTCTAGTAAATGATAAATGATTCTAAGCAGCTTTCTAATGCAGTGGCCTTGAGCACAACGGTGTCCTTTACCTTGAGATATCTTCAATCGATAGTATTTCTTGAATACAGGATTATTGTTAATTACAGTCAGTATGATTTGATACAAAGTCTTTCTAAGATATTTAGATCCCTTCTTGGTTATGCCAGTGTGTTGGGCGTTGTATTGACTCGATTCATAGTGATATGGTGCTACTCCTGCAAATTTAATGATTTGAGAAGGCTTGGAATAATTGCCAATATCTCCTAATTCGGCTAAAATAGAAGTACC
>NZ_JACRWH010000041.1:0-19065 GCF_014306155.1 Holdemanella hominis
CAAGCTTTCCTTCCTCTCGTTCGACTTGCATGTATTAGGCATGCCGCCAGCGTTCATCCTGAGCCAGGATCAAACTCTCCATTTGATTTAGCTCTTAGATGTCTCTGACATCTTTCTTTCATTTGTTTGTTTGTTTCGAAATTGACGTTTTAGTTTGTATTTTTATTTCCTGTTCAGTTTTCAAAGATCATCTGCACCTCAGCAGTGCTCATCTATATTACCAAATACTTTTCACTTCGTCAAATGTTTTTTTATTTTTTTTAAAAATTTGTGAATTTATTTAAATAAATCATTAACACATTGTTTACACACAAGTCATATAATGCTGACTTGAAATACATAAAATACTATAAATAAATGGATAATCGATATTAAATCCTACACGAATCGTCTCAACGTTTACAATTATACGACAACACATTTCATTTACTTTTCTCAAAGAAAGAAAATTTCGGGCTACTTTCATATATAAAAAAATATAATTTAATTTAAAAAGGAGCCCACGCTCCTTAATCGATAACTAGATTCTTTATACCATTTTGTTTTGCACAATCATAGAACTCTTGCATCTTTTCACTAGAATACATTTTTGGATTTTCTTTAAAACAATACTCCATATCTAAATACGCATATTTAGATTGGGCCAGAGGATTATAATTCAAGATTTCATAATGAACATCTTCATAACAAGAAACCAAAAATCTTGATATAGAAGAAATATTCTCAAAAGAAGCAGTCATTGTCGGAATTAAAGGCGTACGTACGATCACGTGTTCTTTTTTATTACTCTGAAGTAAATACGCAATATTCTTTAATACTTTTTCATTTGAAACACCCGTATATTGTTTATGCAAATTTTCATCATATAATTTACAATCACAATAAATCTGATCCAAGTAAGGTAAAGCTCGTTTTACATTCTCTAAATCCGTATATAGACTCGTTTCAATAGCCGTATGAATTCCTTTTTCCTTACAAGCCTTTAATAAATCAATCAAAAAATCACTTTGTAAAAAGGGTTCTCCCCCTGAGAAAGTAACTCCACCTTCTCTTTTAAAGAATATTTCATCCTTTAAAATTTCCTGAACACATTCCTCTACCGTATACTCTTTGGCATCCATACTCAAAGCTAAAGTAGGACATACATCACAAATCGCATCCCAATCTTCTTTTGCGTTTCTTGAAATACAAATTTTATGATCTACATATCTAACTCCACCCTGTTTTGATGCATATACACAACTAAGACAATGCATACACTTGGATTCCATATACAAGACTTGTGGTAAATAAGACAATCCTTCTGGATTTTGACACCACTTACAGCGAAGTGGGCACCCCTTAAAAAACATCGTCGTACGAATTCCTTTTCCATCGTGTGTCGCAAAACGCTTTATATCAAATATATACCCTTTAGATGTTGTCATAGCTTGTCCTTGCGATAATTTCATCCTGCAACTCTCCAGCAAGCTCTGTAAAATATGCTGTATAACCAGCAACACGAACCGTCAAAGAGCGATATTGATCCGGATTCGCTTTGGCATTTAATAAATCTTCTTTACGAACCACATTAAACTGAATATGTGGAATCTCTAAGTCAACAAATGTACGCATAAAATTCGCAAACTTATCAATACCCGATTCCGTCTTAAAGAATTCTGGTAAAAACTTCATATTTAATAAGCCACCATTTGTTGTACAAGAATTATCTAAATGCGATACCGATTTTAAGACTGCTGTAGGACCCTTTAAATCTCGACCATACACAGCCGATAATCCACCATCTGCCAAAGGCGTATGGGCAAGCCTTCCATCACAACTAGCCCCTACATTTTCTCCCATAGGAACATGGGCACTCACCGTATACATTCCTGTATGATATTCTCCATTACGATAGTTTGTATATTTTCTTAATTTATTTCTAAAATTCAATGCCCATTTTGCACCCAGCTCATCCACCCATTCCACATCATTTCCATACTTAGGTGCACGATTTAGTAACATCTGGCGCATGACTTCATTGTTTGAAAAATTTTCTTTCAAAGCTTTTTCTAAACCAGCTGCATCAATTTTCTTTTCATCATATACAAGCTTTTTCAAAGCCGCCAAACTATCTGCAAGGTTTGCCACTTGAATCATTTGAATACCCGACAAATTATAATGCGCACCACCACGCGTTACATCCATGCCTTTTTCCATGCAATCATCAATGACACTTGATAAGAAGGCTGTTGGTAAAATATCAATATGTGCTTTTTCCACTTCTTCTAAACATGGAATCATTTTATCGATAAAATAATCCATCATTTTTTCAAAGGCAGATTCTAAATCAGAAAACGAAGTATATGTACTTAAAGCCCCATAATCAGGCCCCATTTGTTTTCCCGTCAACAAACAATGACCATGATTCAAAGTAAGTTCTAACACCTTATTCATATTAAACATGCCCGAATCCGACCAACCTAAATTATTGCCTTGTGTTGTAAGTTCCACACAACCGACAACCGCATAATCCATGGCATCAAAATGTGATATACCTAAATCTTCCATCGCTTTAATAATTGCCTTATCATTGAAAAATTGTGGCATTCCACTTCCTTTTGAAACAACTCGAATCGCATGTTTTAACAGTTCATCATTCGTATGTTCATGAAGTCGAACAGATAAGTTGGGTTGTGGAAGACCAATATCTTCTTGTGCATTTAAAAACAAATGACTCAATTCATTACTAAAATCGTTTCCATTTTGATCTTGTCCACCAACACAAATATTGAATCCAATTGGAAAACCTGCAAAATATTTAGCACTATGCGCATTTCTTAGATATACAATCTCATTGAATTTCAACCATAAACATTCAATCAATTCTAAAGCTTCACTTTCTTTTAACATACCTGAATCTATATCTTGTTTATAGTAAGAATATAAAGTTTCATCTAAACGACCCGGAGAAAAACTAGATGCATTACTTTCCATGTGTAGCACTACAAATAAAAACCATAATGACTGCAATGCTTCATGGAATGTTGCAGCTGATTTATAAGCTAGATTTTCACAAATCTTTGCGATATCTTTTTTATTCATTTCCAAAGCTAATTCATGATAGCGAAGCATAAACTTCTGTACACCTTGCATCACTAAAATAACACATTCATAGAATTCTTTTTTTGATTCAGAACATGTTTTTAAATGATTTCTGGCTAAATCAATATAGCCTTGTGGACCAAGTTCTAACCATTCCTTTACATTTGGACAAATATGCCCCTGAGCATGATCGGTTTGATTAACTTTTACTACTTTAGAAATTGCACTAATTTCATTGCCAAAACGATTCTTAATAACATCCTCTAAACTTTTACCTTTCCAATATGGAACAATCACTTTACGAAAAGTCTCAATGTCTTCAGGACGAACATTAAACTTATCTTGAGGACGTGTTGGAATCGTTTCAAATTCACGATCCACCCAAGAAATTCCACTTTCTGGAAATACAACACCATAACGAACACCTTTTGTTCGATTTCCCACAATCAACTCTTCAGGTTCCATACCAATTTCAATTTCATTTAACGCGTTATACAAAGAAAGTGCACGCTTATAAGGAATCGATTTATCTTCATTTTCTTGATATGTTCGTGTAATAATCAAAGCTTGCTCAATACTTACAAAGCGAGGTTGAGACAACATTTTATCTTTCAGAATAGAAATACGATTTAGCATAGTAAGTCCTCCATCTACAATTAGATTATAAAAAGAACTACGATCAAAATCAATAGTTCTTTATTACTTTTTATTATTTTTTATTGTTTGTAGAATTCCATAAAACGCATCCACTTTGGCATACTCATAATTTCCCATTTGATAAAATTTATCCGAATCCGCCAACATATAGGCCTTTTTCGATTGTTTTAAAACAATACGCTTTGTTTGACCATCATTCGGCATATAGGTCATAACACTTTTGGACTCTAAATCTATACCAACCACACCTAAAAAAGCTAAATCAAAATGAAATCGTTGAAGAAATTCATCGCACATATTACCCACAAAACCATTTCTTGCATAATCAAATTCGCCACCAATAAAAATAGAATGAATTTGACTTGTAGAAAGAATCTGAATTACATCCAACATATTCGTAACGACTGTAATACCTGAAATAGGTCTTAACACTAATAATTTAGCTAATTCAATATTCGTAGTCGAAATATCCAAAAAGACTGTCATATTTGGTTCAATCAAATCATAAGCCATTTGCGCTATTTTTTGTTTCTCCTTACTATTCACACTCTTTCTAGAATTGGCATCCTCTAAATGAACATTTAAACGATTCAAAATCGCTCCACCATAAATCTTTTTACATTTACCTTTCGATTCTAAAAAAGCTAAATCTTTACGAATTAAATCGGGTGTTACACCAAAACGTGTACTTAAATCTTTTACCAAAACTTTACCATTCTCTTGTAAATCTTCTAAAATTAAATTTTGTCTTTCTTCTACAAACATACTCATCACCTGTTTAAATATTATATCATTTTTGTGATATACTAAGAAACATAGAGGTACTACAAATGAATAAAAACGGAAATTTTAAAAGTACGGTAGGATTTGTGCTTGCCTGTGTAGGTTCTGCCGTAGGAATGGGAAACATATGGATGTTTCCATATCGTTTAGGACAATATGGAGGAGCTGCCTTTCTGATTCCATATTTAATTTTTATCGCCTTATTTGGTCTTGTTGGTTTATCGGCTGAATTTGCGCTAGGAAGAATGGCAAAAACCGGAACGTTAGGTGCTTATACATATTGTTGGAAGAATAAATTTGGTAAATATATTGGATGGCTTCCACTACTTGGATCTCTTGGGATTGCGATTGGATATAGTGTCATTTTAGGATGGGTATTTCGCAGCATTCAAGGCGTACTCACAAACGAACTACTCACAAATGATATTCCAGCTTTCTTTACGAATATGACACAATCCTTTTCGAATGTGCCATGTCACTTTTTGGTCTTGTTTGTGACTTGTTTATTGTTATTCACAAGTGCCACAAATGCCATTGAAAAAGTCAACAAAATATTAATGCCAGCCTTCTTTATTTTATTTATATTCCTTGCCATTCGTGTCAGCTTATTTGACGGTGCTATCGAAGGTTATAAATTTTTGTTTGTTCCTAAATGGGAATATTTACTCAACAAAGAAACATGGATCATGGCCATGGGACAAGCTTTTTTCTCCTTATCCATTACTGGTTCTGGAATGATTGTATATGGAGCATATTTAAAGGATGATGTAGATATTCCAAAGGCAAGTATGCAGACGGCTATATTTGATACAATTGCTGCGATGCTAGCGGCATTAGCCATTATGCCTGCCGTATTTTCTTTTGGCATCGATCCCGTTAGTGGCCCTAGTTTAATGTTTTTAACCCTTCCTGAAGTATTTAAACAAATGCCACTCGGCAATCTCTTTGCTCTATTCTTCTTTATTTCAGTAGCTTTCGCCGGAATCACAAGTTTAATCAACATGCTTGAAGCTGTGTGTGAGTCTTGGCAACACCGCTTTCGCATTTCTAGAAAAAAAGCTGTTTTACTTTGTGGCATTATCACATTCGCCATATCGGTATGTATTGAAAATGGAGATATTGTAGGTAAATGGATGGATGTTGTCACAATCTATATTATTCCTTTTGCAGCACTACTTGGAGCCATAACTATTTACTATGTTTTAGGATGGAATGCTTTAAAACAAGAATTAGACAAAGGAAGAAAAAAGCCAGTTGGACCGACTTTTAAATTCTTAGGTAAATATGTTTATGTATTTCTTGCCATCATTATTTTGATTTTGGGAATTCTTTATAACGGTATTGGCTAAGCGTTTCTAAATCTTTCCAAGTAAATACACAGTCCTCTAGTATCATATAGCTATGAGGGCTGTTTTCTTTTGGAATCGAAACTGAGCCTGGATTCATATAAATAATACCATCTCGATCTTCAATTGCAGGAATATGTGTATGTCCACTTAGTAATATATCCCCCATTTTTAATTTAACAGGTTCTAAATGTCCATGTGTACAATAGATAAAAAGCCCGTTTATATCCAACGCAGAATAATCTGCTAAACATGGAAAATTCAATACCATTTGGTCAACTTCACAATCACAATTTCCACGAACACATAAAATCGAGTCTGATATGGAATTCAACATCTCAATCACTTTTTTAGGTGCATAATCTTTTGGTAAATCATTTCTAGGTCCATGATATAAAATATCCCCCAATAAGATCAATCGATCTGGTTTTTCGTATTTGTAAGCATCCATTAGTTTTTGACAATAATAACTTGAACCATGGATGTCACTTGCGATCATATACTTCATTAAATTTCACTCCCCTTTAAGAAAAAAGAATGCCGAAGCATTCTTTTATTTATTATTCACCTTTTTCTAAAGCTAATGTACGAGTTGTTAAATCACATACTTCAGTTGGTCCATAATATTGGATTGCTCCTGGATAAGTATATGCAGTTTCAACAGCCCATGTATCACGGTTTGCTTCGAAATATTTGAATGGTTTTCCATCTAATTCAACCAATGCTTTTTTGATAACTGGTTTATCTTCGCCATTACGACGTTCGATATTCATCATCTTAGTGATTGGCATACCACCAGCAACCCATTCTTCAGCTGGTTTAGATAAGTTAGATACTTTTGATAAATATCCATTATATCCGTATTGAATCAACATGAATGCGTTGTATCCTAATGAGTAGCAATAGTCAGCATCAAAGTTTGATGGGAATGCACAACGTCCTTCGTATCCGAAGAAGTGGTGTAATGCATTAAATTTACCTGTATATCCTCTTTCAGCTAATTTGTCAGCAACTAAAGCTGAGAACAATTTTTCTGACTCAATTAAAGATACCTGTACGTTTCCGTGTGGATCTCTTTCTAAGAATAATTGTTGTTGAATAGTTTGAGGTAAGATTGCGAATACAGCCATTGATTCAGCAGTTAAACCTTTTTCAATGAATGCATATTTTTCTTCCCAGCTACCTAATGCATTAAATTCTTCTGTTTTGTTTCCAGCTAATAATTCGTTAATTTCAGCAATCAATGCTTTAAATTCTGGAACAAATTCAACTACACCTTCAGGGATAATTGCAACACCGAAGTTGTTCCCATTTGCAGAACGTTTTTCAACTGCATCTGCAATATAGTCAGCGATTTCAGATAAAGATTGTTTTTTAGCAGCAACTTCTTCTGAAATTAAGCAAATGTTTGGTTGAGTTTCTAAAGCACATTCCAAAGCTACGTGACTTGCACTACGTCCCATAACTTTTACAAAGTGCCAATATTTTTTAGCAGAGTTTGCATCACGTTCGATGTTTCCGATTAATTCACTATATGTTTTAGTTGCAGTATCGAATCCAAATGAACATTCGATGTCTTCGTTTTTCAAGTCACCATCGATAGTTTTTGGACAACCGATAACTTGAACACCTGTATTGTGAGCAGCAAAATATTCAGCTAATACAGCAGCGTTTGTATTTGAGTCATCACCACCGATAATTACGATAGCAGTGATTCCGTGTTTTTCACAAACTTTTGCAGCAACTGCGAATTGTTCTTCAGTTTCTAATTTTGTACGTCCAGATCCGATAATATCAAATCCACCCGTATTTCTGTATGCATCGATATAAGCATCGTCGAATTCAACATAGTTGTCTTCTAATAATCCAATAGGACCATTTTTAAATCCGTAAAGAACGTTTTCTTTACTAGTAGCTTTTAATGCATCGTATAGACCACAAATAACATTGTGTCCACCAGGTGCTTGTCCACCAGATAAGATTACACCTACAACTTGTTTTTTAGCTGCAGAAGTATTTTCTCCTTTTTCGAATGTAATTTCTTTTTCTCCGTAAGTGTTAGGGAATAAAGCCGCGATTTTTTCTTGGTCTGCAACACTTTGAGTTGCATTTCCTTCCTTAACACAGATTTCTGAAATACCATTTCTTAACATTCCAGGCAATTTTGGACTGTATTGGTATCTAGCTTTTTGAAGTGGTGATTGATTCATTTTTATATCTCCTTTTCAATTTATACCTACACTAAAAATTTTATAACACTTTGCCCAAAAAGTAAATAGAGCACCCCATCCAAGGCCTTTATTCAAGGTTTGAATTTAAATATTCCTTACTAATTTCTTTTTGTAGATATTCAAAAAACAAGCCAATATGATACCCATCCGCTACGGCATGCGCAATTGTGATATTTACAGGCATTTGATAATTATCATCATATTTTCCAGCAGTGATGATTGGAAAGAAGGCAGCACCCCCATTGACCATACGACTTGAAACCGCAGTAAATGTAGTCCATGGTGTACATGATACACAATAAAAGTTTGCAGGTTGGCCCGATTTTACCTTAATGCCTCTTTTGGTTTTACCTAATTCCATATCAGAAGTAATATTCTTGTAGAAAGAACCAAAATCGTCTGTAAAATCCGTCCAACAATCCGAAAATGTATGATCTTCTTCATGGAAAATCGTATAATTTGGAACTAAAGAATCCCACACACATAAATCTCCATTTTTATCTTTAAACATTTTAAAGTTCTCAATTCGATTTAACACTTTAGTCACACAATAAATCAACGTTGGATAAAATTTATATCCATTTGTATGACAAAAACTTAATAACTCACTCACATCAATATTGGCCGTCATATTCACTTCAACATTTAAACTGTTTGTATAATACAAATAATGCTCTTTACGACACCAATTTTCTAAATCAATCTTCTTATATCTACACATAAAATCTCCTATATCATCGTTATAGTTACAGTACCCACTGTAATCAAAATTAAACCTAGTAATGCCTTCCTTGATAGCTTTTCATGAAATACAACACGAGAAAAACCAATTGTTACAAGTATACTCAATTTATCAATTGGCACAACGATGCTTGCAAGTCCATCCTGTAAAGCACGATAGAAACATAGCCAAGATCCTCCTGTTGCAAAACCAGATAAGATGATAAACAAGAGTTCTTTTCGATCGACGTCTTTTATTTGGGACTGCTTATTTTTCACAAAGACCATTAGCCAGGCCATAACTAAGACAACACTTGTACGAATGGCCGTACCTAAATTAGAATCAATTCCAGAAATACCAATCTTACCTAAAATAGATGTAAGACTCGCAAATACAGCTGACAAAATCGCATACATCAACCAGCTTTTATCTGAAGAATTAGATTCAACATCCTCTTTTCGAGTAATCATCAACATTGTACCTACACCGATCATGCATACACAGCCAATTTTAGCTAAAGACAATCCTTCATGAAAGAAAATACAAGCCAATAGAATCGTTAAGATTGTACTGGATTTATCAATCGGAACCACCTTATTCACATTCCCATTTTGTAAAGCCTTAAAATAACATAGCCAGCTAGCTCCTGTTGCGATTCCAGACAAAACTAGAAACAACAAAGTTTTCCCACTGATATCCGTAATACCGGATATAGTTCCAGTTAAAAGAACAAGAATCCACGAAAAAACTAAAACCACAATGGTACGTATGGCGGTTGCCACATCAGAATCTGTTTTTGAAATCCCACATTTTGCGAGTATGGAAGTAATGCCCGCAAAAAAGGCAGAGCCTGTCGCATATAAAATCCACATAGTATCACCCAAATGAAATTTTATACCTCATAATCTCTTAATACAAATGCAAAAAGGAAGCAGTGTCTAAACTACTTCCAACATATTTTCAGCATCATTGGCCGCTTTTACTTTATCATTAGCACGAACAATAATTCCAGATTCATCTATTAAGTACGTTGTACGAACCACACCCATAGATACCTTTCCATAATTCTTCTTTTCTTTCCACACATCATAAGCTTCAATCACTTTTCTTTCTGGATCTGCCAACAATGTAAAGGCAAGGCTATACTTTTCTTGAAACTTCTTGTGTGAAGCCACCGTATCTTTACTTACCCCTAAAATGACAGCTCCTTTTTCTAAGAATTGTGGATATCTTTCAGAAAAACCACAAGCCTGCTTGGTGCAACCCGCCGTATTATCCTTTGGATAAAAATATAAGATAACTTTTTTACCTTTATAATCACTCAATTTGTGTATCACACCATCTTGATCAGGCAATTCAAAATCAGGTGCTTGAATTCCAATTTCTAACATATATATTCTCCATTCTGTTAAACAGATTATAGCATTCCAAACAATTTAAACATACCCATATGCACAAAAGGAAGCATACTTGCTTCCTAACGTTTTTTCTTACTCATTTTACTTGATCTAAATTGAGCTTGTCTTTGCGCTTTTTTTGTAGGCTTTAGGTTGAATTGTTTCTTTTCTAATACGCAAACACTTTCAATATGATCTGTATAAGGGAATAAATCCACTAATTCTAATTTATTTGTGACATAACCTTGTTTTCTAAATTGGTTTAAATCACGAACCTGTGTTCTTGGATCACAAGAAATATATAAAATTTTTCTTGGATTTAAAGCGGTTGCACACTCAATAAAATCTTTTGTCGTACCAGCACGAGGCGGATCTAAAATGATCGCATCATAATGATTGTGATATTTTCTTGCCTGGCGCATAAATTCTGTTGAATCCATCGCAACAAATTCAATATTTTTGATTTTATTTTGTTTCGCATTGTATTTTGCGTTTTCAATCGCATCTGGATTCACTTCTACACCCATGACTTTCTTACAAGAATCTGTCATCGTTAAACCAATTGTACCAACACCACAATATGTATCTAGTACTGTATCTGTTTCCTTTAAATCTAACATTTTCTTAGCTAAGCCATACAATACTTCACATTGTTCAGAATGAATCTGATAGAACGAATTGTGTGAAAACGCAATGTCTAAGCCACATAACTCATCATGAATCATACCATTTCCATATAAAACAATAGCTTCATCCTGCAAAACAATACTTGTCTTTCTTGGATTGATATTTTGTACAATTGTTTTAATTTGTGGAAATTCACTCGTTAATACACGAACCATATTTTTTCTTGAAGGAAAAATTTTCTGACTTGTCACAAATACAACCATCACTTCATCTGTCTTATGTCCCCAACGAATCAATACATGACGCAATAAACCAGTCCCTGTTCTTTCGTTATATAATTCTAATTTCATAGAACCAACAAGTTCTGTAATCTTGTTGATAATTTCATTGACAAGTTTTGGCTGCATTATACAATTTTCAGTCTTCACAACACGATGCGAATGAGGCGCATATAAACCTGAATATACTTTTCCTTTATCTTTCGCAAAACCAACAATTACTTTATTACGATAATGTGTATCATTCTTTGCCATATGCACATCGCCAACACGAACCTTTAAATGTGCTTTTTCAACCAATTCTTCCACATCTTTTTTCTTTTTATCTGCCTGCATACTCGGCTTCAGTTTTAAAAGTGAACATCCACCGCATATTTTTTCTACTTTACACTTCACTAATTTTCTCCTTTATTAAGTCAATAACCTTACTTGAATCTTTAACTTCAATTGTTTCAAATCCCAAATTACTTGCTGCAACTACATTATCTTTTCGATCATCTAAAAATAAGCATTCAGATGCCTTAAGATCATATTTTTTTAATAATATATGAAATATTTCTGGATCCGGTTTAATTTTCTTATATTCATAAGAAAAAACACCGCCATCTATATTATCAAACACACCACAACTTCTCAAATACTTTGTGTCATCTTCTGGAATATTTGAAAGAATATATACTTTGTATCCGAATCGTTTTAAATCTTTGATATACGCAACATTATCTTTTAATGGAATCACAAATTCTGTCCAATGATACATCAATTCTTTAATATTTAACTCTAACTCAGGAAATTGTTTTACTCCCTTTTCAATCATTTCTTCCACTGAATAGAGTCCTTGATCATACTCATCCCATAAAGAATCAAAATAGAATGATTTCACTTCCTCTTGTCCTTCATTAAAGAAGCTATAAATCAATTCATTTGAATCAAATTTAACCAATACATTTCCTAAATCAAATACTATATTTTTCAGCATATGCCAATTATACTTGAAAAAAACATCTAAAACAAATATGATTTTTGAAGAAAAGAGGTATGTTATGATTAAACCAATAATGAAAGATGAAGCTTTCTTAGCTATAAAATCCGTTCCAGCTACAAAAATGGATACACAAGTGGCTCAAGATCTAAAAGATACATTACAAGCTTATAGTAATCAATGTGTAGGCATGGCAGCCAATATGATTGGTGTTTCTAAAAATATTATTATCTTTGCGATTGGACCTGCACAAATTGTGATGTATAATCCAAAAATCACAAAGAAATCTAGACCTTACAAAGTCAAAGAAGGGTGTTTATCACTAGAGGGTGAAAGAAATACAACTCGTTATGAAAATATCACCGTTGAATACCAAGATGAATCTTTTAAAAAGTGTAAACAATCCTATTCTGGTTTTGTTGCTCAAATCATTCAACATGAAATTGATCACTGCAATGGTATCATCATTTAATAAAGCCAGGAAAAACCTGGCTTTTTATATAATTTGAATAATTCGATCTTTTAGATCCTCTAAATATAAAGGTTTACTGATATGCCCATTCATACCGCCTTGTAACATTTCTGTATATCTTGCATATACGCATTGGCACTCATCGCAAGGATTGGAATCTTTTTATCTTTTTTTCGAATTTGTATAGTCGCCTCATACCCATCCATAATAGGCATCCTAAGATCCATTAGAATCAAATCTAAATCCTTGATTTGATCAAACTGTTCTACAGCCTCTTTACCATTTTTAGCCTTATACACAATAGCCCCTTCACTTTGAAGCATAAACTCTATCACTTCCATATTGATCTCATTATCTTCCACGACAAGTATAGATAGATTTTCAATGGACATTGTTTGATTTTTTAAAGATTTATTCTCAACAGGATTCAAATCAATCTCTAAAGGAAGTTGAACAATAAATTGAGTACCTTAATCAATTTTACTTTCCACCTTGATTGTGCCATCCATCTTCTTTACAAACTCTTGCACAATACTCATCCCTAAACCCGCACCATCTATACGTTTATTTTTTTGAACAAAAGGTTTGAACAATTTGTTTTGTATGAATTCTTCATTCATTCCAATTCCTGTATCTTCTACAAAAAATTCAAAACAATCCGCTTTTTCTTTAACAGACAAATACACTTTACCACCTGGTCTATTGTATCTGATCGCATTACTTAAAAGATTCAACAAGACCTTCTCAATATGTGTAGGACTACCCATCAAATGATCATGTTCTATTTGAGTCTTCATAAACAATTCAATCTTATAATTCGATACCTGTAGATCAATAATAGTTTGAACCCTACCTAATAATTGACTTAATTCAAACGATTTATTTTCCAACACAGCCGAATCCGTTTGTAATGTTCGAATATCTAAAATATCATTTACCAAAGACAACAAGTGCGTACTTGATATCCACATCTTATCATAGGCATCTTTGATGCGTTGTTTATCATCACCACATCTTTGAATCACTTGAAGCATTCCTATAATCCCATTGATTGGTGTACGAATATCATGGCTCATATTTGCCAAGAAACGCATATTAACTTGATTGGCTTTTGTTTCATTTTCTAAGGCGAGTTGAAGCTTTCTATTCATATCAAAATAACGCTCTGTATCATGACAACGACGAACTTGTTCCTCCTCAAAAATCCTCTCATAATATGCATTCTTTTTCTCTAATGCCAAAATTATGACATCCAAATCGCAAATAACTTTGCCATATTTATATCGAGAAGATTCAACCATCAAGCCTTAACGAATCTCATCCGGATGTTTAGCCATATATGAATCCATATATCGTAAGATGGCTTTGACTTGATCAAACATCTTCTGCTCTAAATAATAATCAAATAAAGCAATACAAGCATCTATATATTCTACCGCATACATAGTCTCAATACGTTTTTCAAGTTCATCAGCACATCTATTAAATTCAAAATCCATATCGGCTTTACTAAATAATTCAATACCGCAATTCAAATAATCTTCTAAAATAATATGTTTGCCATCATGCTCATCTAAACCCATATTAAATGCTTCTAAAGCCTTATCCACTTGATTTAGGCTATTGTAAATCAAAGCTAAATTCAAATAGACATAGGCACCCATATCTTCAACGCAACAAGGCATGAATTCTTTGGCTTTTAAAATACTATCTAAAGCCTCTTCATACTTTTCCTGCTTTACGTACGTAATTGAAATATTATTATACTCATAACAATAATGTCCAACATCCTCATGTTCCATCGCAATCTGTAAAGCTTTTTCGTAATAATAACGACTTGAAACATTTGCCCCATCATAATAGAGCATGACACCCATTAAATTGAATGCAGAAATAAGTTCTCTTACAAATGGCATACTTTGATACTGCAAAATGATCGGTTCAATAATCTCTTTTGCCTTATTAAAATTTCCTTCATAATAATAATAATAAGCCATACCCAAATAAAAGGTGGCCGCAACTACAACTTCTAAATCATTTGAACTTTCATTTAATACATCACGATAAAAGTTTTCCTGCTCACTTAACTTTAGTTTTCCAACACCTTCTACTTCTTTCATTAATTCTTGATACTTCATAATCTTCACCTAAATTAAATGTATCATGAATGAAAAAAAGCACAAACTCGAAAGTTTGTGCCTAGAATTATTTCACTAACAATTCACAGATCTTCTTTGAATATGCGATTGGATCTTTGATTGCGAAGCCTTCAATTAAACAAGCCTGATCATATAATACTTCAGTCACTTCTTTAACTTTATCTTTATCAGAAGCGTATAAAGTCTTCAATGTTTCAAAGATTGGATGATTTGGATTGATTTCCAAAATACGCGTAGCCTTCATAGGCATTGGACTTTGGTTAGGCATATTTGCGAAAACCTTTTCCATCTCAAAAGAAATACCTTCGCCAGCCGTTAAGCATACTGGATCCTCTGTTAATTTATTTGACAATTTCACTTCAGCAACCTCATCGCCTAAAGCTTCTTTCATGAATGTCAATAAATCTTTATTTTCTTCTTTTGATTTATTTAAAGCTTCCTTTTCTTCCTCAGTATCTAAATCTAAATCTCCTTGAGCCGCATTTCTGAACGTCTTTTCTTTGTAGTTCATCAATGTCTGCATTACAAATTCATCCACTTCATCTGTTAAGTAAAGAACTTCAAATTCTTTATTCTTCAATGTTTGAACAACTGGCATCTTGTCAATCAATTCAACATCTTTACCAGATACAAAGTAAATGTCTTTTTGATCCTCTTTCATACGAGAAACATATTCACTTAAAGTAACATATTTCTTTTCTCTTGAAGAGTAGAACAACAATAAATCTTGGAATTTTTCTTTATCCATACCATAATTGTTGTAGACACCAAACTTCAAGTTTACACCAAATTCTTCAAAGAATTTTTCATATGCTTCACGATCTTTGGCAAGCATATTTCCAAGTTCATTCAATACTTTCTTTTCAATACGACCCGCAATCAATTTTAATTGATGATCATGTTGAAGCATTTCACGAGAAATATTTAAAGATAAATCTTGAGAATCCACTAGACCTTTCACAAAACGCAATGAATCTGGCAATAATTCTTCGGCATGATCCATAATGAATACGCCTCTACAATAGAGTTGAAGACCTTTCTTATAGTCTTGTGAATAGAATCCTTGAGGTAAGTGTGATGGAATATAAAGTAAGGCTGTAAAGCTAGTATTTCCCTCAACACTAAAATGAATCACTTTTTGAGGATCTTGATAATCATAGAAATGATCCTTGTAGAATTGATTGTATTCTTCATCTGTAATCTTCGATTTTTGACGTTTCCATAAAGGAACCATTGAGTTTAAAGTCTGATCTTCAACCACTGTTTCATATTCAGGCTTTTCACTTTCCTCAGTACCCTCTTTCATCTTCTGAGTTTCTACATTCATCTTGATTGGATAACGAATATAGTCTGAATATTTCTTAATCAATTCTTTTAACTCATATGTCTCTAAATATTGAGAATATTTTTCTTCATCTGTATCTTCTTTTAAAGTTAAAATGATTGTTGTACCATTTGTCTCCTTTGTACAAGGTGTGATTTCATAACCATCTTCACCAGCACTTACCCATTCATAAGCTTCATCACTACCTGCTTTTTTCGTAATAACACGAACATCTTTTGCGACCATAAATGCAGAATAGAATCCAACACCAAATTGACCAATGATATCTACATCTTCATCGTTGTTTTCTTCTTTTTTCTTCATTTCCTCTTTAAAAGCCAAAGAACCACTCTTCGCAATTGTACCCAAGTTTTCCTCTAATTCTTCCTTTGACATACCAATACCAGTGTCCGAAATTGTTAAAGTACGAGCTTCCTTATTTGGTTCAATACGAATCTCAAATTGACTTGCATCCGCATGACCTTGACTTTCATAATAATATTTATCAATCGCATCACTCGCATTCGATACAAGTTCACGTAAGAAGATTTCCTTGTGTGTATAAATGGAATTGATCATCAAATCCAATAAACGTTTTGACTCCGCTTTAAACTGTTTTTTCTTAGCCATAATACCACTCCTTCATTAGCACTCTAATATTTTGCCTGCTAATACTATACAACACCTTTTTAGCAGTGTCAACACCTGTGTGCTAAACACAAAAAAAGAATTCGACTAAACGAATTCTTAGCTTCTTTACCCACTTTTCAAATAATACTGTTAACTATTTTTATTCATATTTGTAGCATACAATGGATTGGCCGCTCTTATTTCACTTCCAAAAACCATCTTCAATTCTTCAAAAGCTATTTTCACATTTTCGGGAATATCCACATGCGCAATATAATTCTTTCCATTCGGACCATAGCCATTCGCATCATCTGAAAGTCTAGGAATTTCTCCCATCAACAAGTTGACATATCTATTAATTGGCCACATACCATGTAAATCTTCTTCATAAACCAATTCATCATTCTGGTTCAATACTTTAGCACAATAAGTAGCATAATTGATGATTGTCACATTATCATTAATATATTTTTTTAAACCTGCCGCCATACGCCTTTGCATAGAAGCATCCTGACTTAGAATGATACTATTAAAAGAAATATTGTTTTCTTTCAATAAATCCAAAAGATACGTTATATTATTCCCACAATTTGTAGACTTGGTTTCTAGATAGTCCGCCTTACATCCATATACATGTTTAATATACTTTTGAAATATTTCTGCTTCTGATAAATCTGTTGTCTCAATATCCGGATATTCTAAATGAACAACCTGACGTAGTGTATCTGTTGTATGTCCTGCTCCACCAACAATAATATATTTTTTCGCAACGAAGTTTTTAATTCCACTAGCTAAAACATCGCCACCTTCAAGAATACTTCCACCAAATAAAACCATAACATCTACCTGATGAATTCCATATCGTTTAAATAATTCTTCTTGATTTAACGCATCAATATCTCTTGTTCCCAAAAACTTTGCGAGTATATTTATATTTTCTGCAACTTTAGAATCCATATCTAAACTTCCTTTCAAAACTATCTACAATGACAAACTTGAATTTAAATAAGAAATTTATTTTGCTTCTTTAGGTAAGCATAGCTTACCATTATAACTATAAGATAGACCAACAAAAATACAAAACTATGAAATATTCCTATTGGATAAGGTGAAATACCTCCTCCTACTTTAAAAATTAACTCAGATATATAACTCGTAATCATAGATATTGGTATAAAAGCAATTATAATTGTATTTAACCATTTCACATAAAAAGATGAATTTTCTTTTGATATTACTTTTGCAAGAAAATATTCAAAAACACCGACCACTTGAATAATCATTGATCCATAAATAGAAGACATTGTTTGCTTTTCATACCACTCACCGATTGCACATAACAATCCAATTACAATCAATGCTGTAGATGCAATATAGAACACTTTTCCTACAATTTCTTTACTTTTTTCTTCTTTATTTTCGACTATTTCAATACCTTTTAAGATATAATCTGTAGTAACATTAAAATAATCACTCATTATAATTATTTTTTCCACATCGGGCATGCTCTGCTCACTTTCCCATTTGGACACAGCTTGCCTTGAAACCCCAACCTTATCTGCAAGTTCCTCTTGCGATATTCCTTTAGATTTTCTTAAATATAAGATTCTATCTGCGAAGTTCATTTGACAACACTCCTTTCTTTTATGAAGTAATTTTAGCAATATTACCAGTTGCATATCCACCATCTATGTAGGGAAATGTGTCAACCTGCAGTTGCACGCTGTTTTCCATTAATAACAATAAATTACTCCCGTAAAAAATATATAACCTTTTCGTCTTATAAACCTAAAAGTTTTCGTAGCTTACTTTGTACTGTTAAATACTATAAATTTATCCCACAATTCATCATAATTATCAAACTCATAAAATGTATCTCCAATTTTAAAATATCCCCCCCGGAATAATTGTCAGGGTTTCATCGATTGCAAAATAAATTGTATAATTAAGAAACAGCTCCATTTGATGATGCTTTGTTTTCATCTACTTTGCCACCAAGCTCCACTTGATTTTATAAATCTATAAACTCAACAATTTGATTATCTGAAAAGAATACGAATAATCACCGTCTATCCCACCTGTAGTTCCTATATGTTCAATTTTTTGTTTCTGACACAGCAATGTTTTCTAAATTAATATTCAGATCTCATTTTTCCGCATCCGAGTAATGTATTTGTTAGAAAAATAGGTATGAGCAAAACTATTCCAATTTTTTTTATTCATATATTCCTCCATTTACATTTTAGTTTGACAACTTCTGATTTATCTATTGCATTACGTTGATTACTTTACAGTGAAAGGTGTCCATTCAATGTGGTTATATTCCATCACATCATTTGCTTTTTTCATTCCTAATTTTTCGTAAAATGCAATG
>NZ_JACRWH010000042.1:0-18462 GCF_014306155.1 Holdemanella hominis
TATTATATATTTTTTAAAATGTAGTAGCAATACTACAAATTTCGTCGTGCTTTCAAATAAAAACACCATCCAGACAATAGTATCTGGATGGTTCGTCATTTCTTAACTTAATGACATTGGAAATGACCCCTTTTTTTTACAAAAAAAGTACTCAATTGAGCACTTTCATTGTTATAGTCTATCGAATATATTGTAGAGATTTCTTCGATCAAACCAAACATAGCCTGTTGTGTTGTCTGTGGAAGTATCTGTTCCTGGAGTACTAGGTTCCGTTGCTTCAGGTGTTGTAGGTTCTGTTGGTTCTGTAGGTTCTGTTGGTTCTGTAGAAGGATATGTACATGCACTTCCGTCCCAAGTTCCGCCGTTATCTGTACAAGTTTTTTCGGCTTCGTTTGTTTCTTCTTTTTCTTCTTTTTTGCATGTACCAGCTTCAGAATCCCATTCACCACCATCGGCTTCACAAGCTTCTCTTTCTTTATCATCAGACTTTTTACATGTCTGGTTTTCTTCATCCCATTCGCCACCATTGGCTTCACAAGCATCTTGCGCATCATTGTTTTCGGATGTTATATCACCTTTTGATTTGAATTCATCTTTGATGTATCCACCCCTGTAGTCTGAGATACCACTAGGTCTTTCAAGTGCAGAATATGTTGCATATTTTTGCATGTAATCAAGCATGTAGTGTGAAATATGGAATGCTGAAGCAACATTTAAATCATTCCAAGTAATATACATACCATAGTTTGTGATGGCATCCGTTGTATATCCACTCCAACAAGCGATTGTATATTTATTTGTATAGCCTACTGACCATTCATCTTTGGCAACCCCCTCAGGAATTTTATATGGGTTCGCAGGCCAGTCTGTTGTACCTGATTTTCCATATACTGTATAGTTGCTCGCAAGAATTTCGTTGTAGTTTTGGTAACCACCTGAAACTACTTTTTCAAGTAATTGCGAAATCATCCATGCGGCTTGTTCACTGATAATATCATATGTTTTAGCGTTTGTCTTAAATTCTTTTTTATCGGATCTACGAACTACTTTTCTTACACGGTGAGCATCTACACGCTTACCTCCATTCGCAAATGTTGAGTAAGCACTTGCTTGTTGGATTGGGCTTGCACGCATGCTCGAACCACCGATTGCGTATTGTTCATTAAATCCTTCAGCTACTTCATCGCTAAAACCAAGCTTTTTACAATAATCGATCCAATAATCATAGCCTTTAGCGGTTACTAAATCAATCATAGCTTGAGCGGCTGTGGTATTTTTTGAAACACCTAATGCATCTTGTAAACTCATAATACCATTGTATTTACCGTCTGAGTTTTTAGGAGCGTAAGAACCATTTTTCCAATAGTCTTTTTTCTTATCGTTTACCTGATGAGAGGTAGACCATCCTAAGATATCAAATGTACTTGCATAGGCAAGTAATGGTTTCATACTTGAACCTGGTTGATTTGGTTCGGTTGAGTAATCAATTTTTACGGAGTCTGAGTGATAACGACGGCCAGGTCCAACTGCAATAATTTCCCCCGTATCGTTTTCAATCATTGAGAAACCAACATCGAAATATTCGTTAGGGAATTGAACGATGTTACCGTTACATATTTCATCAGCTTGTTTTTGAGCATCTTGATTTAGTGCGGTATAGATATCCATTGGAATAATGGCCGGATCTTGTCCAGTTAATTCCATAACCTCACTTAATGTTTGTGTGATATAAGCTTGATTTGGATCATCACTTGTACGCTCTACATATTCTAAAGAGAATGACAAATCTTGGTTTGAAGCAAGATTAAATTCTTCTTCCGTAATATAACCATGTTGTAACATCAATTCTAAAGTTACATTTCTACGATTTTGAGCAGCTTTTAAATGATCTAGCTTTGTGTTTGCTTCGTTTAAATTGTTTAATGGATTGTATGTATCTGGTGCATTGATACAACCTGCCAAGAAGGCAGCCTCACCTAAATTTAATTGGGATACATCTTTGTTAAAGAAGTATTGTGCGGCTTTTTGAATGCCACGTGTATTGTTTCCTGAACCAAACCAAATACGGTTTACGTAGTATTCAAAGATTTGTTCTTTATTAATGCTTTGTTCAGCAATCAATGAAAGATAGATTTCTTGAACTTTTAATTTTAATTTTTGAACGGTTGTGATCGTACCCTGTTCAGTTTCTAATTTCTTTTCCTGGTTCTTAGTAAATGCATTATCAATCATCTGCATGGTTAATGTAGAACCACCTTGAGCAAGACTTCCAGATTTCAAGTTTGCCATAGCAGATTTCAAAAAACGTGGCAAGTCAAATCCATTGTGGTCGAAGAAACGTGAATCTTCAATTGATAAAAAAGCATCGACAACAGATTGTGGAATTTGTGAATAGGTTACGTCTTCACGGATCTCATCTCCAAGTTCATAGAATACGTTGCCTGAAGCATCGTAAAGTCTTGAATTGGATAATGTAGTCAAACCGTCTTGCGAAAAACGCATGCCGTCAGGATCGTTGATAATGTTAACAAGAACGAAGAATACGGAGATGCATCCAACTAAAAATATAGATAAGACGGATACGGCTAGTTTATTCCAAATGTCTAGTTTTCTTCTGTTTGTCTTTTGTGTTTTTGGCTTATTTTGTTCGTGTTGTGATTGGGCCATTTACTTATCCTCCTTAAAATAGAGTTCATCTACAGCTTTTAAATACGCTAACCTAGGATATAATCCTTCTTGAATAAGAATCCCGTGGGATTGAAACCAAGAATATGGTATAGAGCTTTTGTCTATATTTTCTATTTTATCTATGAGCAGTTTTGAATCAATAAGGTAGGTTTCGTTATGATAATTAAATCGAATAATAAAAAAACCAATACCTCCATGAAATACAACTTTTTTTAGATGTTTGATTTGATGTGGGTGAATCATAAAGAGTGGGAAACTCGTTTTATTTTTCGTTTCCTTTGCTTCAAAATCAATGTATTTACCTCGATATACGCCGTTGTAGTCCGTCGTGGAAGGCGTTTTATAGTAAGCTTCAGTAATTTTAGCTCTTTGCCTTTTTGGATAGTCCACATGAACAACTTGAACGGGTGTTGGCTTTTTATAAATCAAAGCTTTATCGAGTTCTCTATAATATTTATTAGAGTCATTTATATCGTTTTCGAGGCGCATACCTCGAGAACTATAACTCTTTTGTTGCATTGTATTTATGGTTGAAATTGCATTCGGATATTTAATAGTGCTCATCACGAACATTATATATGAAAAAGAATGAACATTCAATGAATCTGAAAAGTCAGAGTTGATTTTTTTGTGTAAAACATTCATAATACTTAGGTAGATATAGGGGGGACTTATATATGGCAAAAGATATGAATTTGACAGCTCAGGAAATTTATGAAAAAGAATTTCATGTAGACTTGAAGGGATATGCCCCTGCTGAAGTAGATGAATTTCTAGATATGGTAATTGAAGATTATCAAAAATATGATGAAAAAGTAGAAGAATTAGGTGCTGCAGTCACTCGTTATGAAGAAAAAATCAAAGAATTGCAGCAACAGTTGTTTGCGTTACAAAGTGAGAATGAAAACTTAAACGAAAAAGTAAATTCTGATTTTGTGAATGGAAGCAGTAATACAGTCGATATTTTAAAACGTATTGCACGTTTGGAAAAAGCTGTATTTAATCAAAGTGAAGAATAGTGAATTAAATCGACAGTCGCTGGCTACATAGATAGTTAGAGGAAAGTCCATGCTCGCACAATCTGTGATGATTGTAGTGTTTGTGCTAGATGAATAAATAAGTCTAGGCAAGTTATTGCTTGACGGCTGTTTTGTTTGCTAAGGGAAACTATGTAAACAAACTTTAAAAGTGCCACAGAGACGAATCTATATGGAAACGTATAGGGTGGAACGGGTAAACCCCACAAGCGAGAAACCCAAATTTGGTAGGGGAACCGGCTGGAATGAAACGAAAGGAAGGCTGGATAGCTTTATGCTATAGATAAATGACTGTCACCACGCAAGTGGAACAGAACATGGCTTATGATTTAAGGATACTACAAAGAGCAATTTAATTTGCTCTTTTTTTTTACTTGAAACAAGTGTATACTGAATTTGCATAAATTAAATCTTCAGGGTTGGGTGAAATTCCCTATCGGCGGTAAACCCCGCGAGCATTATGCATGAACTGGTGCAATTCCAGTGGCGACAGTATAGTCTGGATGGAAGAAGATGTTTTTATATATTCTTTTGTATATTTAAACGCGCCTAGGGGATTTTCTTTAGGCACGTTTTTTTAGTTGATATATGAAGGGATGATGATTTATGAGTTCAACAAAGAAACTAACAACGATTGCGATCTTAAGTGCGATGGCAATGGTTTTAAACTTATTGATACAATTTCCAATTGTACCAGCCGTATCTTTTCTAAGCTACGATCCAAAAGATATCATTATTGTGATTGCAGGATTTATTTATGGCCCTATGACATCTTTTATTATGAGTCTATTGTGTTCGTTTTTAGAAATCGTATTCCGTGGAGGAAACTTATTAGATGTTTTGATGAATGTGATTTCAACTTGTACATTTGCATGTGTTGCAGCTTGCATCTATAAGTATAAACACTCTAAAAAAGGAGCTATCATCGGCTTGGTATTAGGAACTGTATGCTGTACATTGAGTATGACATTATGGAACTATATTGTTACACCGATTTATTATCAAATGCCAAGAAGTGCAGTGGTCGGTATGTTACTTCCAGGTATTGTTCCATTCAATTTTATTAAATGTACATTAAATGCAGCCTGTGCAATGTTGATCTACAAACCACTTGTAAATGCGTTGAGAAATACGCAGTTTGTTACACAGCCTAATACAAGTGAAGGACTTACAAAAGATGTTGGAATTGTCAGTGCATTTATTATTGTATCAATTGCAGTTTTAATATTAGTTATGAAAGGTTAGGAAAAACATGGAACTTTTAGAAGCAAAAAAAATTATGGATGAAAAATTAGGGGATTATAAAATCATGGCTTTGGCTAGCTGTGTAGACGATTATCCTATGGTAAGAAATGTAAGTTGCGTTTTCTACAATGACAAGATTTATTTTAAGACGGACAAAAACTTTAGAAAAACACAACAATTGTTCAAAAATGATAAAGTAGCTATGTGCTTTAATGGAGTGCAAGTAGAGGGGACAGCTAAAAACTTAGGCTTGGTTGTTGATGAACCTGGTCGTATTTTTGAAAAGAAATACAAAGAATTCTTGTGGCAAAGCTACAATGCATATTCACATGTAGATACAGAAATTCTAATTGAAGTTACACCTAAGTTTGTTGAAATCTGGGATGAAGACAAAGATCGTAATGCATTCCAATTGTTTATTGATTTTGACAAAGAAACAGTGGAATACAAACCTTATGACTAGTTTTTACTAGTCTTTTTTTTGTGAAAATTTACAAGAAAATGACATGAATATGATACAATATTCTCTAGTAGAAAGTAGGTGGAAACATGTCTCCAGACCCGAGTTATTTTAATAATAAAAATGTATATATGTTCGGAGACATGGGATTTGTCTTCGTTTAAGATATAAGGAGGACAAATTGTGTTAGAGTTTTATAAAACATTTGAAGATGGAACACGCAAAATTCAAGAACCAGAACCAGGCTGTTGGATTAATGCGATTGCACCTACAGAAGAAGAAAGATATTATTTGATTGAACAAATTGGTGTTTTACCTGAATTTGTCAAATCTTCACTGGATGAAGAAGAAAGCTCGCATATGGACTATGACGATGATTTTAGACAGTTGTTGATTATTTTTGACTATCCAAGTGCGGAAAATGAAGATGATGATTCGATTGATTCAACTTATTCCACATTGCCAATTGGTATTGTGATTTTAAAAGGATATGTAGTCACAATTAGTTTGTATGAAAACTGGAGTATTTTAGAAATGTCACAAGGAAGAATCAAAGGTATGGATACGCGTTTAAAAACGAGGTTCTTCTTACTTTTAGCTTTGCGTATTTCACAACGTTTCTTGATTTGTCTACGCCAAATTGATCGTTTATCAAGTCGTGCTGAGACGCGTTTACATCAATCGGTAGAAAATGATGAGTTGATTGAAATGTTAGGTTTAGAAAAATCATTGGTTTATTTTTCGACTTCGTTAAAATCGGATGAAGTAACATTAAATAAAATTATGCGTGGAAAACAAATTCAATTGTATGAAGAAGATGAGGATTTGTTAGAGGACGTCATGATTGAAATCCATCAGGCCATCGAGATGTGTAACATTTACTCAAACACAATGGCAGGTACGATGGATACGTTTGCGAGTATTATTTCTAATAATATGAACATTGTCATGAATAAATTGACTGTAATCACAATTGTTATGGCTATCCCAAATATTATTTTTGGATTCTATGGGATGAACGTACAGTTGCCATTTCCGTTTGTATGGTTTCCTAGTTTTGTAGCTATTTTAGCTTGTGTAATTGCGACTGTTTATTTTTTCAGGCACAATATGTTTAAGTAAGGTTTGAAAAAATCAAACCTTTTTTCTTTTAGATAAAAGAAAAAGCACTATTAGAATAGTGCTCCCAGTGCTCCAAACAATCCCATACTCGTAAGAGCCATGATGATACCGGCTAAAATGACACCTAACATAACAGCTAGTACACTCGATTTGAAATTCATATCTAAGATACTAGCGGCAAGTGTACCAGTCCAGGCTCCTGTTCCTGGTAATGGAATGCCCACAAATATTAATAGGGCTACAAACAATCCTTTTCCTGCAGTGGCTTGTAATTTTTTACCACCTTTTTCACCTTTTTCTAGACACCACGTAAAGAAGTTTCCGACAACTGGCTTGTCAGCTCCCCAGACAAGAATCTTTCTGGCAAAGAAATAGATGAAGGGAACAGGAATCATATTTCCAATAATCGCAATTATATAATATTGAATAAATGGTAATCCCATTCCGGCTGCGATTGGAATTGCTCCACGAAGTTCAATAAGTGGTACCATAGATACAAAAAACACAATCAGGTATTTTTTAAACATTTAGAATCTCCTTTTTTTCGACAAATAAAAGTTTATCATTGATGACATAAATTTACAATAATAGACAGAATTTAAAACGTGTCTAGCACTGTGGTGTTGAAAGCGCTAAAAATAGTGTTATACTGAAATCATAAAGGAGATGTTACTTATGAAATGGTTTGATTCTGATTATGATTATATTGATGAATTCAAAACACAATGGAATGAAAGGTATAAAAAGGCTAAAAGAATGAGTATAATATTAAGTATAGTATTGATTCTTATTGGTATTTTATGTTTTGTGTTTCCAGAAAAGGTATTCACAACGATTCAAATTATCGCAGCCATTGGCTTGATTGTTTGGGGTGCATGTGAAATTTATTCATATATCACAACAACCTTCTTCTTTAGAGATGCAATGTGGCTAGCCAGTGGTATCTTAAATATTTTGTTAGGTTGTTTATTATGCACGATGCCAGTTACAATTACTGTAAGTACATTTACATTTTTGTTTGCGTTTGTGCTATTGGTCAATGGTATTCAAAAGATTACTTGGGGTTCTAGACTTAGTTTTTTTAGAGTGATCGATACGAAATATTTAAGTTTTACAGGTTGGGTCAATCTGTTGTTAAGCATTATTTTTTTGGTAATGCCATTCCAAAGTGCTTTAGTCATTAATTATATTATTGCGACCTATTTGGTTGTGGCTGGTCTTAGCTTGTCGATTGAAGCTGTTTCAATGAAAAAGATTTAAAAGGGGTAAACATGGAAAAATTTAAGTTTTATGCACCAACAAAAGTGTATTTTGGTAAAGATGAGGAACAAAGGGTTGGAAAGATTTTACAAGAATATCATCCAAAGAAAGTATTGATTCATTATGGAGGGAAAAGTGCCATTCAATCCGGTCTTTTGGATCGAGTGAAAAAGGCGCTTGATGAAGAAAATATTGCCTATTGTTTGTGTGGAGGTGTTGTTGCTAATCCATTACTTTCAAAGGTGAACGAAGGAATTCAAATTTGTAAAGAAGAAGGAGTTGACTTTATTCTTGCTGTTGGTGGAGGAAGCGTTTTAGACTCAAGCAAAGGCATTGCATATGGTGTTTATAATGAAGGTGATGTCTGGGATTATTACGCAAGAAAGAAAAAGGTGAAGGGTGCTTTACCTATGGGGTGTATCTTAACGCTATCCGCAACAGGCAGTGAAATGAGCAATTCAAGTGTAATCACAAATGAAGATGGTAATCTGAAACGTGGTTTAAGCAGTGATTATGGATATTTTAAATTTTCTATTTTAAATCCAAAATTAACATATACTGTATCTCAATACCAAACAATGTGTGGGTGTACGGATATTATTATGCATACATTGGAACGATATTTTACGCCATCCCAAACATTGGATTTGGTAGATCAAATGGCAGAAAGTTTAGTCCGTATTGTCATAAAAAACACAAAAATTCTTTTAGAAGATCCTTCTAACGAACAGGCACGCTCTGAAATTATGTGGGCAGGTAGTGTTTCACACAATGACATGACTGGAGATCGTTCTTTAGGAGATTGGGCTTGCCATCAATTGGAACATGAATTAAGTGGAATGTTTAATGTAGCACATGGTGCAGGTCTTGCGGCTATTTGGGATAGTTGGGCAAATCATGTATATATGGAAAATCCAACGCGATTTGCCAAACTTGGGCATCGTGTTTTTGGTTTGGATGATTCGGATACATTATCTTGTGCTTTGAATACTATTGAAAAGATGGAAGAATTCTTTAGAAGTATCGGCATGCCGACAAGTATTCAAGGATTGTTAAAACGTAAGTGTACAGAACCAGAATTGTATGAATTAACATACAAATGCAGCTTTGAGCATACGCGCACAATTGGAAAATTTAAAGAGTTGGATGAAATGGATATGCTTGAAATATATCGTATGGCAAATGAAAAGGAAGTCGCTTAAGACTTCCTTATTTTAGTTAAATAGACTTTTAATGAAGTTAATAATCTTGTCAAACCATCCTTCAGATTGGGCTTTGTTGAATAATCCAGATAATTGATTTTTTAAACTGCCAGATAATTTGTTTAATTGATTTAATACTTCTTGTGAGTCAATAGCCGAAGTGTTTTGGTATTTCTTGGCGAATGCAATCAATTTATCGATATCGTCTTGAGAGATGATGTCACTTAAATTAAATTCCTCCAAAGCATCCTGTACGACTTGTTCAACTTGTTCGGTAGTTGCAGCACTACCTTGGTTTTGCTTGATTTGGGCAAGCTCTTGTTTGATTTCTACTAAAGCCTGATCTAAGCGGGCAGAGTCAAAATTAGAATCGTCTGCATTATTTTGAGCAATTTCGTTTGTTGCTTCAAGCTCATCTTGTGCAACTTGTGTGCGGTCTGGATCTAGTGTTTCTCCGTTAGCTTCTAACGCTTTGTAAACGCCGGTTAGAGCAGATTCTCCGGTAACTTTTGAAATGGAAGCAACATCGATTTCAACATCACTGACACCTGCTGTAATTGCGGCGTTGGCATATTGGTTGGATGTGATCTTTGTGATATTGCTTTGTGTGATGATTTTTACTTTTACACCTGTACCAGAATCTTGTTTTTGAACCATAACACTTGAAATCAAACTGGATGTATCTCCGCCAACGATTCCTAAATAGTTGTATAAGTCGTTGGCATCAACACTTGTTTCGTAGACGTTATTTGTATCTTCAATATCAAATAATTCACGTGTGCTTTGGATTTGATCTTCACTTAAACCACCACCATATACAACGGTTGGTTTACCCCATTTTTCATCTATAACAGATGTATCGATTGCGAATACGTTCGTGGCAGCGGCTGAAATGCTCATAATGGCTGCTAGAGATACGCCTAATAATTTATTACATTTAAACATTTTTTTGTTCTCCTTTTGCATAATTTTGCTTTACTAGTGTATCTTAACTTTATTTTTTGTGCAAAAGTTTTGAATCTTATGTGAAATTTTGTTATACTTTTATGGTAAGCTAAAACTAACTGGAGGAATAGAAATGCAGCTAACACAATCTCAGGAAGATTATTTAGAAACAATATATGTATTAAAGTCTCAACAAGAGAATGTTCGTGCTATTGATGTGGCGGCAGCTCTAGGCTTTTCTAAGCCGAGCGTTTCACATGCTTTGAAAGACTTAAAAGAAAAAGAATTGATTTATACGGACAAAACAGGATATTTATTCTTTACAGAACAAGGACAAAAACAGGCTAGTCAAGTGTATGAAAGGCATATTTATTTTAAGAATCAATTGCTCCATGCTGGCGTAGAATCTGTTCTTGCAGAAGAAGAAGCTTGTCGTATGGAACATACAATTAGTGAAGAGAGTTTTAAAAAATTAAAGGGTAGTAAATGCGTGCGCTCATGTATTGACTGCAAGGGGGACGATTGTAAGTAAAAAGCGTGAATGGCTCACGCTTTTTTAGTCCTTTCCTTGAGGTATAAATGGGATTAATGCATCAGCTAATGAATGTAGGTTACGAGATTGGATGTACACTTTTCCGTTTCCGTGGAACTCATTCACTAAACCTTCACCTGTTGTGAATCCAAATGTCCCGGATGCAATTTTGATTTCATAATCTAAAGAATCGTCCCATGCGATAACGTGTTCATTATCAATTGTGATTGGATGATCTGCATCTACATTGATTTCCATAATGTCACCATATGCATTGATCAATAGGTCGCCTTGTCCAGATGTATGCATGACAAAGAATCCACCGGTTCCACCAAGTAATGCTTTTCCAACGCTTTGTGTTTTCATTTCGTAGCTAACAGTGTTATCACATGCCAAAAAAGCACCATTATTTAAATAGTAGTGACATGCTGGTGTAACCTCTAAACATGTGATTTTTCCTGGAATAGAAGGTGCAATACCAAGTAATCCGTCGTGACTTGTTCCGGTAGCCTCTGTAATAAACATACTTTCGCCACTGGTAAGGCTTCGTCCTAAGGCGCCTAATACGCCGCTAATACCTTTTTTGTTACTGTTCATTTTACCTTCAATCACAACGTTTGACATATAGGCCATAGAGCCTCTTTCGATTTTTACCGTTTCATTATTCTGTAGATTGATTTCAACGATAGGGCAATCTGAATCGCCTTTGATTTTATAGTCCATAGTGACCTCCTTTTTGCATCTTTCTTTTATTGTATCAAGTATATGTGAATTTAACATTAATTATCATAATTTATTTAAATTGACACAATAAGTGTCAATATTCATATTATTTTAATGATAAATGAGGTTGCACAAAAATGGTTGGAAATTAAAATATTTACACAAATTAGCGGACTTTAAAAAAATAAAAAAACTGGTTTCCTTTACATAAAGGTCAAGCATTATTTCGTATGAATGTAAAGACTTGTTTTAGAAAAATTTATTAGTATACTAGATGTATACAAAAATAGTTGAAGGTTCAACTATTTTCAGGAGGATTAATATGAATGTAATTAAAAGAAGTGGAGAAGAAGTCGTTTTTGATGCATCAAAGATTGAAAATGCAATCAAAAAAGCAAGTAAAGCTACAACACACAATCAAATGACAGATGAATTGATTCATTCTGTTACGCAAAGTGTTATCGATAAATGTGAAAACTTGAAGAGAAGCCCAAATGTGGAAGAAATTCAAGATATGGTTGAGGGAGAATTGATGGAACATCGTTGTTTTGCGGTAGCTCACAACTATATCACATATCGTTATGAACGTGCTTTAATTCGTAAGGCAAATTCAACAGATAAGCAGATCATGTCTTTGCTGGAGCGAAATAATGAAGAAGTTAAACAAGAAAACTCAAATAAAAATCCATTAGTAAACAGTGTTCAGCGTGATTATATGGCTGGAGAAGTTTCAAAGGATATCACAAAACGTTTCTTGTTACCTCAAGATGTTATGGAGGCCCATGAAAAAGGTGTTATTCATTTCCATGATTCAGATTACTTTGCACAACACATGCACAACTGTTGTTTAGTAAATTTAGAGGACATGCTTCAAAATGGTACAGTTATCTCTGAAACAATGATTGAAAAACCACATAGTTTCTCTACAGCATGTAACGTAGCTACACAAATAATTGCGCAAGTTGCTAGTTCACAATATGGAGGGCAAAGTATTACACTTTCTCACTTAGCTCCATTTGTACAGGTTTCAAGAGAAAAAGCACGTCGTGAAGTAAAAGAAGAATTAGAATCATTGAATCTAGATTCATCTGAAGATACAGTTAATAAAATGGCAGAAATGCGTGTTCGTAAAGAAATTGAAAAAGGTGTACAGATGATTCAATACCAGGTTATCACATTGATGACGACAAATGGTCAAGCTCCATTTGTGACTGTCTTCATGTATTTAAATGAAGTGCCTGAAGGACAGACTCGTGATGACTTAGCTATGATTATTGAAGAAATGTTGAAACAAAGAATCAAGGGAGTTAAAAATGAAAAAGGTATCTGGATTACGCCGGCTTTCCCTAAATTGATTTATGTTCTTGAAGAAAACAACATTGAAGAAGATTCTAAATATTGGCATTTGACAGAATTAGCGGCTAGATGTACAGCTAAGCGTATGGTTCCAGATTATATTTCTGAAAAGAAAATGTTGGAATTAAAAGTAGATGCGAATGGAGAAGGGCATTGTTATCCGTGTATGGGATGTCGTTCATTCTTAACTACGTATTTAGATGAAAATGGTAAACCAAAATACTATGGCCGATTCAACCAAGGTGTTGTTACTTTGAACTTAGTTGATGTAGCTTGTTCAAGTAAACAGGATGAAGAAGCATTCTGGAGAATCATGGATGAAAGATTGGCGTTGTGTAAAAAGGCATTGATGTGTCGCCATGAAAGATTATTAGGTACACCAAGTGATGTAGCTCCTATTTTATGGCAAAATGGTGCATTGGCGCGTTTGAAAAAAGGAGAGCCAATCGACAAATTATTATTTGGTGGATATTCTACAATTTCTTTGGGATATGCTGGATTATGTGAATGTGTATATTATATGACTGGACACCCTCATACTGAAGAGCCAGGAACTTCATTTGGATTGAAAGTTATGCAGTATCTAAATGATGCTTGTGCTAAATGGAAGGCAGAAGAAAATATTGACTTCTCATTATATGGAACTCCTATGGAGTCAACTACATTTAAGTTCTCTAAACATCTACAAGAGCGTTTTGGAATTATTCCACATGTAACGGATAAGAACTATATCACAAATAGCTATCATGTTCATGTAACAGAAGAAATTGATGCGTTTACTAAATTAACATTTGAATCACAGTTCCAAAAACTTTCTCCAGGTGGAGCCATTAGCTATGTAGAAGTTCCAAATATGGAAAATAACATTGAAGCTGTTTTGGCAATTATGAAACATATTTATAATCATATTATGTATGCAGAGTTGAACACAAAATCAGATTATTGCCAAGTATGTGGATATACAGGAGAAATCAAGATTGTGGAAGATGAAAACCATAAATTAGTTTGGGAATGTCCAAATTGTGGAAATCGTGACCAAGAAAAAATGAATGTGGCTCGTCGTACTTGTGGATATATCGGTACACAGTTCTGGAATCAAGGACGAACACAAGAAATCAAAGAAAGAGTACTACACTTATAAGAGCTAGTTTCTAGCTCTTTTTTAGGAGGTATTTATGTATTTTGGAAATATAAAGAAAAACGATATTGCGAACGGTAAAGGGGTGCGTGTGACACTATTTGTATCGGGATGTACAAATCATTGTAAAAATTGTTTCCAGCCAGAAACATGGAACTTTGATTATGGTAAGCCTTATACAAAGGAAACAGAAGATGAGGTTATTGATGCTTTAAAACCAAGCCATATTTCAGGTTTGACATTACTTGGTGGAGAGCCTTTTGAGCCGGAGAATCAAAGAGAATTAGTTAAATTGCTTCGTCGTGTTCGTGACGAATTACCAGAAAAGAATATTTGGTCTTTTACAGGCTTTGTTTTAGATCAAGACTTGTTGGATGGTGGACGAAAACATTGTGAAGTAACGGATGAAATGTTGTCGTTATTGGATGTTTTAGTGGATGGTCCATTTAAAGAAGAAGAAAAAGATATCACATTGGCATTTCGTGGTTCAAGAAACCAAAGGCTTATTGATATGAAAAAATCTTTGAAAGAACAAGAGGTAATTGAATTGGAAGTTTAATCGGTGCAATAAATTTGGATGGGGTTAGGTGAATTTGCTCTCCAAGAATTTAAGGAGCGGCATATACCCCAAAACAGTTTATAGCTGATATTGGGCTCAGACAACATTTAGCTGTCTGGGTCCATTTTTTCAACCATTTTAATGCTTCCATCATCCTTGTCGATTTCAAAATCGATGACTTTCCTAAGATCAGCATACATCCATTTCTGAATCACTCCCAGCTTTGATAGCCACTGGCTGCTTTCGTAACCAATTTGATGATTGCGATATGATTCTGCAACAATGCATTGTTGATTCTTTTCTGTTCTACAGTAATTACTCCTGTGTCTTTTGAAACGATACAACAGTAATTAAAGGCTTGTTTTAAAACAAAATAATCCGAGTTTCATTCATGTAATCCTGGAAGACATTTATATCTGAATGAAGAACATAAATGTACAACAACAATCTTATAATTCTATAATAACGTATATTAATCCTCTTGAAAATCAACAAGTGCATAGCTACAGGTACTAAAAAAGCCCCAAAATACTTTGGAGCGAATTTTTAGCTGCCTAGCACACTGCCCTATGTAATCTTAAAGCAGATCTAAACCCCCAACTATTTTTATATGGTCGTTTAATCTTCCAATTTTTTTATCAATTGTTAAGAAAATTTGATATAATGAATCCATGAACTATAGCGTGATTGTTTTAGCTGCTGGAAGAGGCAGTCGAACGAATTTAGATTATAATAAAGTATTTTATACTTTTGAAAATGGACAAACTGTACTGAATAAGAGTCTGTCTGTTTTTTTATCAGATGAAGATTGTAAACAGGTCGTTTTAGTTTGTGCGGATTATGAAAAGGACTATGTTATTGAAAACTATTTATATGATTCTCGAATCCAAGTTGTAACAGGAGGACAAACACGACAAGATAGTGTATACAACGGATTACAAATCGTAGATCAAGATTATGTTATGATTCATGATGGGGCTAGACCTTTTGTTGAAAAAAAGTGGATTTTAGATTTGAAACACTCTTTAGAAACAGAGGATGCCTGTTTATTAATGGTACCTAGTGTGGATACGACAAAGATTGTTGTGGATGGTTATGTAAAGGAATCATTAGAAAGAAAGCTTGTATATCATGCTCAGACACCGCAATGTTTTAAAACGAATTTAATTAAAGAGTGTCACCGACTTGCAAGGAATAAACAAGTGCAGGCAACAGACGATGCTCAGCTTGTAGAGTGGTTTTCTAAGGCGAGAGTAAAAGTGGTATTATCAAGTTTCACAAATAAAAAAATAACTTTGCCAGAAGATTTGAAAGGATAGGTATAAAGATGGAATATTCAGCGTTGATATTTGATGATTGTAAAGAAGTAGAAGATACGTATGACAAATTATTAGAAACAATTGATTTGTTTGCGAATGATGAAAATTGTACGCAAATTGTTGTGAGCTGCAAGAGTGTATGGACATTAAGACTGGCTTCATCCCCTAAAAATAAGGTGATGCTTGTACAAAGACCAGATAAACCGTATGTAGCATTGTTGAATGGCTTAAAGGCTGTTAAACAAGAAAATGTTGTTGTGACTGGTATTTCTACAAAACATACAAAAGAAAACGTAGATACATTATTAGAGCATTTATCAAAATATCCGGCTATTAACTTTGATAAAGACTTGCAGGCATTTGATACAAGATTATTGATGTTCTGCCTACAAAAAGCTATTGAATCCAACTTGGCAATTACATCTTATGCCCAAGCTGTTGCGCTTGCGGATACACCACTAGAATCTTTTGAATGATACGGCTATTGTCGTATCATTTTTAATAGAATCTTAATAATTTCATATTTTAAAATGTAGTATAATAAATATATGCATAACCCAAATAATTTATCGAAAAGCTATAAAGAAATAATTAAACAACACGTGTTTACTTTATTTAATGGAATAAACGTTGTTCTAGCTATATTTGTATTCTTTACGGGATCTTATCGTAATATGCTCTTTATGATTACGGTCATTTTAAATATGGTGATTGGATTGTTCCAGGAAATTCGTTCAAAACATATGTTGGATAAGCTTTCTTTATTAAATCAGACAAAGATTCATGTGATTCGAAATAATACTGAACTGGAATTAAGCGTTGAAGAAGTGAAAGTCAACGATATTCTCGTATTATATGCTGGCGATGAAATCAGTTTTGATGGTCATATTATATCTGGAAACATTGAATGCGATGAATCCATGTTGACGGGTGAAAGTGATGCGGTATATAAACAAGAAAATTCATCATTACTTAGTGGAAGCTTTGTGATTTCAGGAAAATGTTGGATGCACGTAGACAAAGTAGGACAAGATACTTATGCGTATTCGATTTTAAAACATGCTAAGCGTTTTAAACGTTATCCGAGTCAGTTACGAGATTCAATTGATTGGATTATAAAATGGTGTACATATATTTTAATTCCATTGGGATGTGTTTTGTTCATTAAGCAGCTTATTAAAACAAATTATACAACTGCAACCTTAAATACTGTGGCTGGCGTTGTAGGCATGATTCCCGAAGGTCTTGTCTTTTTAACTAGTGTTGCATTGGCAATCAGTGCTTATAAGCTTGGTAAACAAAAGGTTTTAGTACAGGAACTATATTGTATCGAAACCTTAGCTAGGACAGATACACTGTGTTTAGATAAGACCGGTACATTGACTCAAGGAAAACTAAGTGTTTGTCATGTTGAAAAAATTGAAAATGTCGACGGAATTCTAGGCGATATGATGCAGGCTTTACCAGATGACAATGCGACAGCTATAGCGATAAGAAACTATTTTAAGGCAAGAAATTATAAGAAAGTTGTATCCTATTTGCCGTTTTCAAGTCAAAGAAAATATTCGAGCGTGACATTTGAAGATGGAGAATATAAATTAGGAGCGTATTCATATATTGCCAAAGAAATAGATTTGGATGTAGAAAAACATATTGAAGACTATACGTCTCAAGCTATGCGTGTAGTTGTTTTGATGAAAGATAATGCTGTTTTGGCTTATATTTGCCTTCGTGATGAATTAAGGCCAGATGCCAAAGATACTTTAAATTTCTTTAAAAAACAAGGCGTGGATATAAAAATTATTTCAGGAGATGATCCTAGAACAGTGGAAGCTTTAGCGAGAAAAGCAGGTTTTACATCAAAAAGTATTGATATGTCTACTATAAAGGATGTAGAAATGGTTGTAGATTCGTATTCGATTTTTGGACGTGTTACTCCAGAACAAAAAAAGGAACTTGTGTTAGCTTTAAAAAGAAGAAATAAAACTGTCGCAATGACGGGTGATGGTGTAAATGATGTTATGGCATTAAAGGAAGCAGATTGTTCTATTGCGATGGGTTCGGGTTCACAAGCATGTAAAAGTGTGGCGAGCCTAGTTTTATTAGAAAACCAAATGAATACATTACCTGTTATTTTATATCAAGGACGTTGTGTTATTAATAACATTCAAAGAACAGCCTCTTTATTTTTGGTGAAGACAATCTTCTCAATTGGACTTTCTTTATTAACACTTGTATGTTTAAAAAACTATCCGTTTAAACCTATTCAATTGACTTTGATTTCAGCCTTGGCAACTGGAATTCCTAGCTTTATATTAACGCTTGAACCAAACGGAAATATTGTAAAAGAAAATTTCTTAAGAAATGTTATATCTAAAGCATTGCCAGGAGCCATATGTGTAATTTGTAGTGTAATTGGTGTTTCAATCTTAGGCCATTTTGTTTATATTTCACCTAATGAATATTCAACAATGTGTACAATTCTTGCCGGAGTCAATGCACTTATGGTGTTGATACGAGTATGTGTGCCAATGACAATGCTAAGAAAAATATTGGTTACAATCATGTCAGTAATATTTGCCGGTTCAATCATTTTATGTAAGAACTTTTTCTATATTGTTCACTTACAATGGTATGAAATTATCTATGTGATTTTAAATGTATGTCTGATTCCTTTTATACTAACGCTTGTATCAAATTGGGTAAAAATGATTTTTAAAAAAATAAATCACAAAAAGAAAAAGTTTGGAAATTAATGGCGCTCTAAAATAGTGTAGGGTTATGTGAAAATACCGGCTTTAAATTATTGTAGGGTTTCCGTATTAGGTTAAGAAAACTTAAATTTATGAATTTACTAAAAATGGGTCATATTCACC